>NZ_JAOCFV010000082.1:0-16640 GCF_029842145.1 Stenotrophomonas sp. GD03794 | reverse complement strand
CGTCCCCGCAATCCGACACCGCCCCGCCAAACCCACAGAAAGCCCAGAGCCGGTTGTTGCCCTTGCTTTTGCCTCTGCGGGTGCAGGGCGCAGCCCTGCCGATACCCTCACTCTGCCGGGCAGTAGGCCTTGATGGTGGCTTCAGCCAATCCCTTCTGTGCGCTGCGCTGCTCCGGGGTCAACGCGGTGTCAGGCTTGCCGTCGCCGTCGGTGTCCTGCATCACCTGGCCGGTGCCCTCCAGCAGCGTCAGGTTGGCGCGGGCCGTGCGGCACTGCTCGGGGACCGGTGCGGCCGGGGTCTCGGTGCTGGCGGCCGGCTGTGGGCTGCGGGCCTGCTCGCGGGTTTCATACTTCCTGCCCGCTGGAGGGGTCTCCGAGTACTGGGTCACGCCATTGGCGTCCTTCCATTTATAGACCGGGCCAGCCACGGCGTTGGCACTGGCCAACAGCAGCAGGCATCCAAGGCAGGACAGGGCACGCATGGCGGACTCCACGGAATGGGCGTAGAACGTCGATTGCAGCATTGGCGCCGAGTACTGGCAAGTCGATTAAACTGGATTCCATGGACCCGATCACACCGCCGCCGCGCTCGCGCACGATTTACCTGCTGCCCAACCTGTTCACCACCGCCGGCCTGTTCGCAGGCTTCTACGCGATCATCGCCGCAGCCAACGGGGATTTCGTCAATGCCAGCATCGCCGTGTTCGTGGCGGCGGTGATGGATGGCCTGGACGGGCGCGTGGCGCGCCTGACCGGCACCAGCAGTGAATTCGGCGTGCAGTACGACTCGCTGGCCGACCTGGTCAGCTTCGGCATGGCCCCGGCGCTGGTGATGTACCACTGGTCGCTGTCGTGGCTGAAGTTCGATGACCCGCTGCTCGGCCGCGTCGGCTGGGCCGTCGCTTTCCTATATGCCGCCTGCGCGGCGCTGCGCCTGGCCCGCTTCAATACCCAGGTCGCCGTGGTCGACAAGCGCTGGTTCGTCGGCCTGGCCAGCCCGGCTGCGGCTGGCCTGATGATGTCCTTCGTCTGGGCCTTTGCCGATGGCAACCTGGGCTGGGACGGCAACCAGCTGCGCTACGTGGCCTTGGCAGTGACGATCGTCGCGGCGCTGCTGATGGTCAGCCGCATCCGCTTCTGGAGCTTCAAGGGCGGTGCCGCCAAGGGCACCCGCTCCGATCGCGTGCCGTTCCTGGTGCTGGCGCTGGTGCCGGTGGCGATCGCGATTGCGGTGATCGACCTGCCGCGCGTGCTGTTTGCGGTCGGCATCCTGTACGCCTTGTCCGGCCCGGTGATGTGGGCCGTGCAGCGCCTGCGCAAGAAGCCCGAGGCCGCGTGAGCCAGGACCTGCCCGTGCTGTGGTCGCCGGCCCAGCAGGCCTGGCTGCAGGCCATGGGCTACACCGTCTACCACGACGGCCAGCTGGCCGCCGAACTGGATGCCGCGCTGCAGCTGAGCGTGGCCGAAGCCGAGGCGGCTGCCGCGCCGCCAGCGGAACCGGCACGGGCAGGCACGGCACCTTCTTCGCGGGAGCCCCGCGCCGAATCGGCTCCGGCAGCGCGCCAGGAACGCCCGGCGCCGCGCCGCGAGACGCCGGTCAGCGCACCGGATACCGCGCCGGCCGCCAGCCGTCCACTGCCGGGCGGCAATGCCCGGCAGCCGGTGGTGCGCCTGCCGGATCGCCTGCAGATCGCCTTGCTGCGCGCATCCGGTTGCAACCCCAATGATCCGGCCACGCAGTCACTGATGGACAGCTGGCCGCTGGACCAGCTGCGCCACGACCCGGCGGCCAAGCGCGCGCTGTGGCCGCAGCTGCGCGCCCTGCGCAAGCGGGGCGCGCCATGAGTGCGGTCAGCCTGCCCGGGCCGGTCAGCCTGCGCGCACTGCGCGAGAGCGACCTCAACGCGGTGATGGCGATCGAAGTGCGCGGCTATCCGTTTCCGTGGACCCGCGGCATCTTCGTCGACTGCCTGCGCGCGGGTTATCCGGGCCTGGCCATGGAACGCGATGGCCAGCTGATCGGCTATGGCGTGCTCAGCATCGCGGCCGACGAGGCGCATGTGCTGAACATCTGCATCGACCCGCTGACGCAGTCGCGGGGGCTGGGGCGCCAGCTGCTGCGCGCGCTGGTGCAGCTGGCCGGCGACCGTGGTGCGCAGCGTGTGTTCCTGGAAGTGCGGCCCTCCAACACGCCGGCGCTGGCGCTGTACCACAGCGAAGGCTTCAACGAGATTGGCCGCCGCCCGCGCTACTACCCGGCCGCACAGGGCCGCGAGGACGCGGTGGTGATGGCGATCGAACTGGTCGACGGCGACCTGCAGGCGATGCCGCCGCTGTAACGGAGCAGGGTTGCCGGCCAGCGGCCGGCACTACCGGTAGCCGGCAACCGGGGGTGGCAGGAATGCGCCGACCAAGGTCGGCTGCTACCAAGGCGTGCAATGGCTTGTCCGGTAGGTGCCAACCTTGGTTGGCACGCTTTCCTCACGCCAGCCGCAGTGCCAACACACCGCCGACGATCAACGCCGCCGCCAGCCAGCGTGCACGCGGAATCCGCTCGCGCAGCAGGAACACCGAGATCAGCAACGCGAACAGGATCGACGATTCGCGCAGCGCCGAGACCATGGCCACCGGCGCCTGGGTCATCGACCACAAGGCCATCGCGTAGGACGCCGTGGTGCCGACGCCACCGGCCAGCCCCAGCGGCCAATGCTGGCGTGCATAGGCCAGCACCGCGCCACCGCGGGTGTACAACGCCCACAGCGGTAGCGGAATGCCCGACAGCAGGAACAGCCACAGGGTGTAGCTGAGCGCGCTGCCGGACTGGCGCGCGCCCTGCGCATCGACCAGGGTGTAGGTGGCGATCATCGCCGCAGTCAGCAGCGGCAGCCGCAGCTGGCCGCCACGCGCACCCAGTGCCATGCACAGGATGCCGGTGCTGACCAGCACCACGCCCAACCACGCCGCCGGTGGCAGCTGCTCGCCCAGCAGGGTGCCCGCCAACGCGACCAGGATCGGCGCGCTGCCGCGCATCAGCGGATACGCCAGGCTCATGTCGACCTGCTGGTAGCAGCGGGCGACCAGGCCGTAGTACGTCACCTGCAGCAGCACCGATGCGCCCAGCCACGGCCAGCTGTGCGCGGCCGGGAACGGCAGGAAGGGCAGGGCAGCCGCCGACAGCAGCGCGGCGCTGCCGGTGACCAGCACGGTGCCGAGGAACTTGTCCGGCCCGCGTTTGACGATCGCGTTCCAGCTGGCGTGCAGTGCCGCGGCAGCGAGGACGAGCAGGAAAATGGAAAGCGGCATCCGGTGATGATGCCATGCGGGGCAAATGGAAACGCCGGGCATCGCCCGGCGTTTCCGATTCCGCTTCGGTGGGTGCCAACCTCTCCCGCCGTGGTAGGTGCCAACCTTGGTTGGCACGCACCAGAGCGCGGCGTTACAGCTTCGCGCGCTGCTCGCGCAGGCCGGCCAGCTGGGTGTTCCAGTCGACCAGGCGCACGCGTTCCTGCTCGACCACGGCCGGCGGCACCTTGTCGGTGAACTTGGCCAGCTTGGTCTCGCTCTTTTCCTTTTCGGCTTCGACGCGGGCGATTTCCTTGTCCAGGCGCACGCGCTCGGCATCGAGATCGACCAGGCCTTCCAGCGGCACCAGCAGCTTCAGCTCACCGACGATCGCGGCGGCGGCCGGCGGTGCGCTTTCGCCTTCGGCCAGCCACTGGATGCTGTCCAGCTTCAGCAGGAACGACAGCGAGGCGCTGAAGCGTTCGATGCGCACGCGGTCCTGCTCCAGGCCGGCCTGCAGGCGTAGCGGCACCAGCTTGGACGGGGCCACGTTCAGTTCGCTGCGCACGCGACGCACCGCACTGATCACCGCCTTCAACCATTCCACGTCGGCTTCAGCCTGAGTGAAATCGCCTTCGAACTCGGCGGCGGTCGGGTACGGACGCAGCGACAGCGTGGTTTCGGCCAGGCCCAGGCGCGGGGCCAGCTGCTGCCACAGCTGTTCGGTGATGAACGGCGTGAGCGGGTGCAGCAGGCGCAGCAGCGCTTCCAGCACGTACAGCAGGGTGTGGCGGGTGCTCTCCGCATCAGCCGCGTCGCCGCCGTTCAGTGCCGGCTTGCTCAGTTCCAGGAACCAGTCGCAGAACGCGTTCCAGGCGAACTCGTACAGGCACTGCGCCAGCAGGTCGAAGCGGTAGGCGGCGAAATGGCCCTGCGCTTCGGCGGTGGTAGCGGCCAGGCGCGAGAGGATCCAGCGCTCGGCATCGGTGCGCGGCGTCGGCACGCCGGTGAACGCAGCACCCTCGGTGTTCATCAGCGCGAAGCGGCTGGCGTTCCACAGCTTGTTGCAGAAGTTCTTGTAGCCCTCTGCGCGGTTCATGTCGAACTTGATGTCGCGGCCGTGGGTGGCCAGCGCGGCGATGGTGAAGCGCAGCGCATCGGCACCGTGGGCAGCAATGCCGTCCGGGAATTCCTTGCGGGTGGCCTTCTCGATCTTCTCCACCATCTTCGGCTGCATCAGGCCGCCGGTGCGCTTGGCGACCAGGTCGTCGATGGTGATGCCGTCGATGATGTCCAGCGGGTCGAGCACGTTGCCCTTGCTCTTGGACATCTTCTGGCCCTGGCCGTCGCGGATCAGGCCGGTGAAGTAGACGTCCTTGAACGGGATCTTCCCGACCAGGTTGTCGGTGGCCATGATCATGCGCGCCACCCAGAAGAAGATGATGTCGAAGCCGGTGATCAACACCGACGACGGCAGGTAGCGGTCGAAGCCGCGCTCGGCCATGGCCTGCTCGTTGGGCCAGCCCAGGGTGGAGAACGGCCACAGCTGCGAGGAGAACCAGGTCTCCAGCACGTCGCTTTCCTGGTTCAGCACCACGTCGCTGCCCAGGTTGTGCTTCGCCCGCACTTCCTCTTCGCTGCGACCGACGTAGCAGCTGCCGGTGGCTTCGTCGAACCACGCCGGAATGCGGTGGCCCCACCACAGCTGGCGGCTGATGCACCAGTCCTGGATGTTGTTCATCCAGTGGCGGTAGGTGTTGATCCAGTTCGGCGGCACGAAGGAAATGCTCCCATCCTCGACCAGTTCCAGGCCGCGCTTGGCCAGGTCGTCCATCTTCACGAACCACTGGTCGGTCAGGTACGGCTCGATCACCTGGCCGGTACGGTCGCCGCGCGGCACCTGCAGCTTGTGCGCCTTGGTCTCGACCAGGATGCCCAGGTCTTCCAGCTCGGCCAGCACGGCCTTGCGCGCGGCGTAGCGGTCCAGGCCCTGGAATCGCTCCGGCGCGTTCTCGTTCAGCGCCGCCACCGGGGTGAACAGGTTGATCATCGGCAGGCTGTGGCGCACGCCGACTTCATAGTCGTTGAAATCGTGCGCCGGGGTGACCTTGACCACGCCGGTGCCGAACGCACGGTCCACGTAGTCGTCGGCGATCACCGGGACGCGGCGGCCGGTCAGCGGCAGCACCACGCTCTTGCCGATCAGGTGCGCATAGCGCTCGTCTTCCGGGTGCACCATCACCGCGGTATCGCCCAGCAGGGTTTCCGGGCGGGTGGTGGCGACGACCAGGTAGTCGCGGGTTTCGCGCAGGGTTTCCACGCCGTCGGCATCGCGCTCGACGTGCTCGTAGCTCAGGCCCTCATCCAGCGTGTAGGCGATCGACCACAGGAAGCCGTCTTCCTCGGCGCTTTCCACTTCCAGGTCGGAAATGGCGGTCTTCAGCACCGGGTCCCAGTTGACCAGGCGCTGGCCGCGATAGATCAGGCCCTGCTCGTACCAGCGCACGAAGGCCTCGTTGACCGCCGCCGACGGCTGCGGGTCCATGGTGAAGGTGCTGCGCGACCAGTCGGCGGAGGTGCCGAGGCGGCGCATCTGGCGTTCGATGGTGTCGCCGGACTGCTGCTTCCACTCCCAGACCTTGCCGATGAAACCTTCGCGGCCCAGCGAATCGCGGGTCTCGCCCTTGCCTTCCAGCGCCAGGTTGCGGCTGACCACCATTTCGGTGGCGATGCCGGCATGGTCGGTACCGACCTGCCACAGGGTGTCGTAGCCGCGCATGCGGTGGTAGCGCACCAGCGCGTCCATCAGGGTCTGCTGGAAGGCGTGGCCCATGTGCAGGGTGCCGGTCACGTTCGGCGGCGGCAGCAGGATGGTGTACGGCTCGCCCGTGCCGGACGGCTTGAAGTGGCCGGCCTTCTCCCAGGCCTCGTAGAGGTCGGTCTCGAAGGACTTCGGGTCGTAACTGGAGGCGAGTTGGGTCATGCGGGGGAACCGGTAATCAAGGCGGAAGGGAGATCAGCGCGGCCCGAGGGCGCGCCGGATCTTCTGGTCGGTGTGGTACTGGCTGACCGCGTAGGCGGCCCAGATGGCGGCGGGCAGCCAGCCGATCAGGGTGATCTGCAGGATCAGGCAGACGATGCCGGCAAACGGCCGGCCGATGGTGAAGAAGGACAGCCAGGGAAGAATCAGGGCGATCAGCAGGCGCATCAAGGGGTCCTCGCTGGACTTACATGTCGTGCTTGTTCAGGTCGTAACCGGCGGCCTTGTACTGGCGCCAGCGTTCGCGCAGCGGTTCGCGCGCTTCCGGGTCGGCCGGAACCACTTCCAGCACGCGCTCGCACTCGCCCAGCCAGGGTTCATCGCGCAGGTTGATCACCAGCGGGCGCGCCGGTGCCTCGGTGCCGGGCACGGCGATCAGCACCAGGGCCTCTTCCTCATCCATGTCCTCGCCGGCGATCTGGTGCGGGATGTAGGCATCGTTGTCGAACGCCCACAGCAGTTCGTCCAGCTCCTCGGCCTGGGCCTGGTCGCGGGCCAGCACCAGGGTGAACAGCCCGGCGTCGTTGGCCTTGCGTGCCAGCTCGCAGACCAGGCGCAACGGCTCGGTCAGGAAGCGGGGCTTGGCGATCAGGTAGAAGTCGGCGCGGGGCATGGCAGGGTCCGGGTCAGGCAGGGTTCCGGCGGTGCCGGGCGAGGCCCCGGCCGGCGGAGGCCGGCCAGGGTCGGGTACGGCATCAGGCGCGGGCGGTCTGGTCCAGCAGCCACTGGCTCAGCAGGCCGACCGGGCGGCCGGTGGCCATGCCACGCTTGCCTTCATCGCTGGCCACGCCGGCGATGTCCAGGTGCGCCCAGCGCTGGCCTTCGGCAAAGCGCGACAGGAAGCAGCCAGCGGTGATCGCGCCGGCCCAGCGGCCGCCGATGTTGTAGACGTCGGCGAAGGTCGAATCCAGCATCGGCTGGTACTCGTCCCACAGCGGCAGGCGCCAGGCGCGGTCGAACACGTGCTCGCCGGCGGCCAGCAGCTCGTTGGCCAGGTCGTCGTGCTTGCTCATCAGGCCGGCGGTCTGGTGGCCGAGGGCGACCATGCAGGCACCGGTCAGGGTGGCGACGTCGACCAGCGCGGCCGGCTCGAAGCGTTGCGCGTAGGTCAGCGCGTCGCACAGGATCAGGCGGCCTTCGGCGTCGGTGTTGCCGACTTCGATGGTCTTGCCCGACATCGAGGTGATCACGTCGGACGGACGGTAGGCGTTGCCGTCGATGGCGTTCTCCACCGCCGGCACCACCACCACCAGGTTCAGCGGCAGCTTGGCCTTGACCGCAGCGACGAAGGTGCCGATGACGTTGGCGCCACCGCACATGTCGTACTTCATCTCCTCGATGCCGCCCTGAGTCTTCAGGTTGACGCCACCGGTATCGAAGGTGATGCCCTTGCCGACCAGCACGTACGGCTTGGCGTCGCCGCCATTGTTCCACTTCAGCACGACCAGGCGCGGGCGGTTGGCCGAACCACGGGCCACGGCCAGCAGCGAGCCCATGCCCAGTGCCTCCATCTGGTGCTCGTCGAGGATCTCGGCCTCGGCACCGTCGTGCTCGCCGGCGAACTTCACACCCACTTCGGCCAGGTAGGCCGGGGTGCAGTAGTTCGGCGGCAGGTTGCCCAGCTCGCGGGCGAACTCGACGCCGGCGGCGATGGCCTGGCCCTGGGCCAGGGCCTGGGCGTCGTCACCGGCGATGGCCAGCTGGGCCAGGCCGGCGTCCTCGGCCTTCTTCTTGCCCAGGGTGGCGGTGTAGCGGTACGCGGCGTGATCGGCGGCGATCACTGCCTGGCGGATCGCCCAGGCCGCGTCGCGGTCCTTCACCGCCACTTCGGACAGGGTGAACAGTGCGCTGCGGGCAGCACCGGCCTTCAGCGCGCGCACGGCGTCGCCGACGGCCTTCAGGTACTGCGGCACGCCGAAGCGGGCGGCTTCGCCGAGGCCGACCACCAGCACGCGCGGGGCGGTCACGCCCGGCAGGTCGTGCAGCAGGGTGGTCGCGCCGGTCTTGCCGGACAGATCGCCGCGCTGGGCCAGGGCGGCCAGGCGGCCACCACTGGCGGCGTCCAGGGCCTGGGCAGCCGGGGTCAGGGTATGGTCGGCATACGCGCCGACCACCAGGCAATCAACGGTGGCGGCGGCCGGAGCAACGTGGTTCAGGGTGAATTCGAGGGCCATTGAGCAGATTCCATTGGCGAGTCCGTACAATCGCAGGCCGTTTACGCCCAGACAGTAGACTGGGCGGCACCGCGAACGAACCCCAGAGTTTAAACCACCGCCCCATGCTGAAGCTCGACCGATACCTGCTGGGCGATTTCGTCCAGAGTTTCCTGGCTACCCTGATCGTCCTGCTGGTGGTCAGCGTGGGCGGCGTGCTGGTGGACATCCTCGGCAACATCGCCGATGGGCGCCTGCCGGCCAAGCTGCTGTTCTCGCAGCTGGGCCTGCAGTTCATCGCCTACCTGCCGCTGATCCTGCCATTGGCACTGATGCTGGGCCTGCTGCTGGCCATCGCCCGCCTGTACCGCGACTCGGAGATGGCGGTCATCACCGCCATCGGCGTGGGGCCCAAGCGGTTGCTGCGGCCTTTGCTGATGCTGGTGGTGCCGGTGGTGCTGCTGGTCGGCGCCTGCTCGCTGTGGCTGGGCCCGTGGGCCGGCCGGGTGGCCGAGCAGATGATCATCGAGGCCAACCGCAGCGTGCTGATGGCCGGTCTGGAGCCGGGCCGGTTCACGCCGCTGCCCAATGGCGGCGTGGTCTACCTGTCCTCGATCTCGCCCGACGGCACCGAGCTGGGCAAGGTGTTCCTGCAGCGGCAGAAGGACGACCGCCTGGAAGTGGTGTCGGCCAACAGCGGCCGCATGTACTTCGAGGGCACCCGCCAGCGCTTCCTGGAGCTGGACGACGGCCACCAGGTGGAAGGACCGGTGGCCGGCGCGCTGGATTACCGGCTGGCGACCTTCGCCCGCAACGACGTCGCCCTGCCCGATGGCGCGCAGACCCGCACCGAGGACGACCCGGAACTGATGCCGACCCTGAAGCTGATCGGCGATGAACGCCCGCAGGCGCAGGCACAGCTGCACCGCCGCCTGGCGCCGCCGCTGATCGCGCTGGCCTTTGCCCTGCTGACCGTGCCGCTGGGCCGCAGCTCGCCGCGCCAGCAGCGCTACGGCCGCATGATGCTGGCGCTGATGGCCTACATGGTGGGCACCAACCTGATGTTCATCGGCAGTGGCTGGATCGCCAATGGCAGGATTCCGCCCGCGCTGGGCCTGTGGTGGCTGACCCTGCCACTGCTGGCGCTGGCGATCTGGATGTATGCACGTGATGGCCGCCTGGGCCGCCCGAAGGGAGCCCGCGCATGAGGCTGCGCCCGATGCGTTTCGACCTGTACCTGGGCCAGTCGGTGTTCACCACGGTGCTGTTGACCTGGGCCGTGCTGGTCGGCCTGGATGTGGTGATGGCGTTCTCCGGCGAGTTCAAGGACATCGGCAAGAACGGCTACACCCTGGGCCATGCCGCAGCATGGGTGCTGTACACCGTGCCACGCCGCGCCTACACGATGTTCCCCACCGCTGCGGTGATCGGCGCGCTGATGGGCCTCGGCCAGCTGGCCGCGACCTCGGAGCTGACCGCACTGCGTGCGCTGGGCCTGTCGCGCAAGCGCCTGAGCGTATCGGTGGCGATCGCGCTGTCGCTGCTGACTGCGGTGATGGTGCTCAGCGCCGAGACGCTGGGCCCCTGGGGCCAGGACCGTGCCGATGCGCTGAAGGCCAGTGCCAAGTGGGGGCGGGACATTTCCACCACGCGGTACTCGGGCCTGTGGGCACGCGAAGGCGATACCTTCCTCAATGCGCAGAGCGGCGAAGAGCAGCTGGTGGGCGACAAGGGCACGCGCCTGATCCTGCGTGACGTGCGCCTGTACCGCATTGCCGACGACGGCAAGATTGCCTCGTTGACCCATGCCACCACCGCCGAGCACGACAAGGATGGCTGGGTGCTGACCGGGGTCCGCCGCGACACCTTTGGCGAGCGCTCGGCGACCCGCCAGGAAGTGGCGCGCGAACCGTGGAATTCGAAGCTGGATGCGGCTGCATTGGCCACCGGCATCGCCAAGCCGCGCAATCTCAGCCTGGCCGAACTCAGCACCAGCATCACCTATCGCCAGCGCAACGGGCTGGATGCGCGCGATTTCGAGGATGTGTACTGGAGCCGCTGGTTCTACCCGGTGAACGTGCTGGCGCTGTGCCTGGCGGCGGTGCCGTTCGCGTTCGGGTCGCTGCGCAGCGGCGGCATGGGCAAGCGCCTGTTCCTGGGCATCCTGTTCGCGCTGGGCTTCTGGCTGCTGCAGCTGTTCTTCGGCCGCATGGCCGGCGCGTTGAAGTTTGATTACCGCATCGCCTATGCATTGCCGCCGATCGTGATGCTGGCGGTGTCCGGATTGCTGTTCCGGCGCAAGTCGGGTTGATTCCCAGGGAGCCGGGCAAGGCCCGGCTGTTTCCGTTTCACTTCAAGGACGAACATGAGCTTCCAACGCTTTCTGCCGTACTTCGCGGCCGTGCTGCTTTCTGCCGGCTGCAGCCGGTCCACCGTCGACTTCGAGATCGACAACCCGACGGATGCACCGCTGACCTTGTCGGTCGACCAGCAGGTGCATACCCTGCCGCCGCACACCTCCATGCCCCTGGTCCTGGAGCCGGGCCAGTACCGGCTGCAGAGCGAGAAGATCGGCAGCGTCCGCATGGTTGTCTACGCCGACGGGATCGGTGGGCTGATCAACCCGGCCATGGCCGAGTACGTGATCGTCACCGAGCAGTACGTCACCAGCAAGACCAATACCGGCAACCTGGCATCGAAGATCGAACTGAACGATGTGGAGATCGAGGGTCCCTACGTGAAGGCGACCGGCTTCTTCATTCCGCGCCGCTGGGACGCAGGACTGAAGGACGAACTGCCTGACACGGTGGTCTCCAGCAGCCCGGATACCTCGTCCGACTACCGGACCAAGCTCTACAACGTGCCTGGCTTCTTCGAATACCTGGATGCCGGGGACGAGCTGAAGGAGGCTTTCGGGCCGGATGGCTACCGGCCGCCGGCAGCATCGGTGGCTTTCACTGCCGCCCAGCTGCCGCCGCTTCCGGCGGCCTATGAGGCCCAGGGCAAACCGATGCGCGAGCTGTACGCGCAGTACCTTGCCGCAACCGATGCAGGCGAGCAGAAGCGCCTGAAGAAGGCCAGCCTGAAACTGTGGCAGGAGTTCGTGAAGACCCGTGCGCAGTTGAGCGGACAGTCGCCGGTGGCTGACGATGCGCAGGCCAATGCGTTTGCGTCCGCCTTCTTCGACCTCTGGACGCAGCCGGCGGTGATCCTGCCGGACCCGGCGCCAGCCGGCTGAACGCTGCGTTGATCGTGTAGAGCCGAGCCCATGCTCGGCTCTACACGTGGTGCATCACTGCTTCGGCATGCGCATCAGGCGGGTGCCGCTGGCGCGGTCGTGCCAGGTCAGGCGGTCGCGGTCGACCCATGCCCACCAGAACCCCAGTCCACCCAGCAGCAGCGACAGTGAGCCCACCGCGAAGCGCAGCCACAGTTGGCCGCGCCGCAGTGGCGTGCCATCGCTCGATTGCAGTTTCAGCCGCCACGGTCGCATGCCCAGCGTCTGTCCGCCACGGCGCCAGCTGGCCGTGGCGTACCACCCCGTGATTCCCCAGCACACCGCCCACAGCAGCCACTGCCAGGCACTGAACGGCGCGATGTTCTCGCGCTGCGCGTGGCCGCTGAAGGTGTAGGCGAGGGTGAACAGCGTGCCGGCCAGCATCCACAGCGCCAGCACCGGCAGTGCGTCGTAGACCATCGCCAGCACGCGCCAGGCCAACAAGGCACGTGGGCGGGGCATTTCGGTAGCGGCCGCAGGGGCCGTGTCGGTGACGGGGCGGGACATGCGCCGAGCATACGCAAAGCTGGCCGTGCCCGCAGTGGCCCTCGTATCCTGCACCCATGGCCCTTGTTTCCACCCCCGCCGAACGCCGCCAGCTGGTGCAGCAACTGCCCGAGCTGCGCGCCGACGACAGCGCGCGCATCCAGCGCTTCCTCGATGCGATCTGGGCCGAGAACGGCCTGGCCCGCGCCACCCTCGACAGCTACCGGCGCGACCTGGAAGGGCTGGCGCGCTGGATGGATGGACGCGACGGTGGCCTGGCCGGCATCGAGCGCCCGGGGTTGTTCGATTACCTGGCCTGGCGCACCCGGCATGGCTGGTCGCCGCGCAGCAATGCGCGCCTGCTGTCGGCGCTGCGCGCGTTCTTCGCCGATGGCGTGCGCCGTGGTGAACGCAGCGAGGACCCCAGTGCCCTGCTGGACCCGCCGAAGCTGCCGCGGCTGTTGCCGAAGGCGTTGGCCGAAAGCCAGATCGACGCACTGCTGGCGGCGCCGGACATCGACAGTCCGCTGGGCCTGCGCGACCGCGCCATGCTGGAGCTGATGTATGCGGCCGGCCTGCGCGTGAGCGAGCTGGTGCTGCTACCGGCCACGGCAGTCAACCTGCGCCAGGGCGTGCTGAGGGTCACGGGCAAGGGCAGCAAGGAGCGGCTGGTGCCGCTGGGCGAGGAATCGCAGCACTGGCTGGAGCGCTATCTGCAGGCGTCGCGCCCGCAGCTGGTCGCTAAGGGCAAGGTGCAGGTGCTGGCCGATGGGCAGACCCCATTGTTTGTCGAGCCGACGCTGCATGCGCTGACCCGCCAGGCGTTCTGGCATCTGGTCAAGCGCCACGCGCAGGTGGCCGGTATCGATCCGGTGCGGATCAGCCCGCATGGCCTGCGCCACAGCTTCGCCACGCATCTGCTCAACCGCGGCGCCGACCTGCGCGCGCTGCAGATGCTGCTCGGCCACAGTTCGCTGTCGACCACCCAGATCTACACCCTGGTGGCCCGCGAACACCTGCAGAAGCTGCACGCCCGCCACCATCCGCGCGGCTGAGCAGCGGCCTGAACCCCGGCCTCGGACGGTGGGCAGTGTCGCGGCCCGGTAGCGGCGGCTGTGTCAGAATCCGGGGTCTTCTTCTGTCGCGGACCGCTCCATGCTCCGATTTGCCATCGCCGCCGTGTTCGGTGCGCTCAGCCTGACCGCCTGCGCCCAGCCGGCTCCGCCGGCCGCCAAGGCACCCGCCGCGGCTGCGGCCAAGGCCGCCCCGGCCGCCAACGCTTCGGCCGACCAGGCGGTGCGCGCCGCGCTGACCGCGCTGAATCCCGGCTTCCAGGTGGACTACATCGGTGCTGCACCGTTCCCTGGTTTCCGCGAGGTCGTGGTTTCCGGCCAGTTGCTGTACGTGTCCGACGATGGCCGCTACCTGTTCCAGTCGCAGCCCTACGACACCCGCGCCAAGGGCCCGGCCAACAGCGAGGGCCTGCTCGGCTACCGCCGCGACCTGCTGGCCAAGGCCAACCACGGCGACCGCATCGTGTTTGCCGCGCCGAACGCGAAGTACACCATCAGCGTGTTCACCGACATCGAGTGCGGTTACTGCCGCAAGCTGCACCAGGACATCGCAGAGCTCAACCGCAACGGCATCTCGGTCGAGTACCTGGCATTCCCGCGCATGGGCCTGGGCAGCAAGGACTACACCGACATGATCTCGGTCTGGTGTGCAGCGGATCGCCGCCAGGCGCTGACCAACGCCAAGCGCGGTGGCAGTGTGCCGGCCAAGAACTGCACCAACCCGGTGGCGATGCAGTACGCGCTGGGCCAGCAGCTGGGTGTGAATGGCACGCCGGCGATCTTCGCCCCGGACGGCACCCAGCTGGGGGGGTACCTGCCGCCGGCGCAGCTGCGCGCAGCGCTGGAAAAGCTGTCGGCCAAGCGCTGATCGCCGCCGACCTTTTCCTGTAGAGCCGAGCCCATGCTCGGCTGCCGAAACATCAGCCGAGCATGGCTCGGCGCTACAGATTCGAGGCCGGGGATGCGTGTCGCATCCCCGGCTTTTTTCCTTATTTCAGGCCATCACTGACCGCCTTGGTCAGCGTGCCCTGCGCATCGTCACCGCTGAACTCCCAGACGAACGCGCCGCCCAGGCCCTGGGTCTTCACGTAGCCCATCTTGCGGGTGATGTTGGCCGGGGTATCGAAGCTCCACAGCGTGCTGCCGTTGTAGATCCAGGTGGCACCAGCGGTGTTGTCGGTGTAGCCCGGCCACGCCAGGTTCTTCAGTACCTTCCAGTCTTCGATGCCGGCTTCATACGTGCCCGGGGCGGCGCCGGTCGCGGTCTGGTACAGGCCGTTGTTGGCGTTGGCCACACCGGTCCAGCCACGCCCGTAGTAGCCGATGCCCAGGTTGAGCTTGGCGGCGGGCACGCCACGGCTGATGAAGGCCTCGATGGCGTCGTTGCTGTTGTACAGCTTCTGGTCGCCGGTGGACGGATCATTCGGCGAATCGAACAGCGCCGACTGGTGATTGGTCTTCGCATCCCACGCGCCGTGGAAGTCGTAGGTCATCACGTTGATGTAGTCCAGGTACGGGTGGTACGCGGCCGGATCGGTGACGCGGATCTTGTCGATGCCGGCACCCACTGCCACCGTCAGCAACAGGCCCGGACGCACCGCATCGAGCTGGCGGCGGAACTCGGCCATCAGGGCGGTGAAGTTGGCGTTGTCCTCCGGCTTGCCGCATTCGATGCCGCAGGCCACCGGGTACTCCCAGTCGATGTCGATGCCGTCGAACACGCCCAGTGCGGCACCAGCGCCACCGGCACCGTCGGTCACCGGCAGGTTGCCCTTGATATAGGCGTCGATGCACGAGGCGACGAAGGCCTGGCGGTTTTCCGGACGCGCCGCGCTGGAGAAACCACGCGACCAGGTCCAGCCACCGAGCGAGATCAGCACCTTCATGCCCGGGTACTTGGCCTTGAGCTGCTTGAGCTGGTTCCAGTTGCCGCGCAGCGGCTGGTCCCAGGTATCGGCGCTGCCGCTGACACTCTCGGCGGCACTGAAGGCCTTGGTGTAGTCGGCGAAGGCATCGCCACCGGCACCGCTGTTCGGATCCGACGGCTGGGTGATGCCCACTTCGCAGCGGTTGTTGCGCACGTTGCCGAATGCGTAGTTGATGTGGGTCAGGCGTGCGGCCGAGCCGCTGCTGTCGATGTTCTTGACCCGGTAGTTGCGGCCGTAGATGCCCCACTGGGTGAAGTAGCCGATGACCCGCTTGCCGGTGGTGCCGCCGTCACCGGCCAGCGTGGTGGCGCTGATCTCGGTACCCTGTGCCGACGCATTGCCGGCGTTGTCGCGGGCACGTACGCGGTAGCGGTAGGTGGTCGACGCGGTCAGCCCGCCATCCACATAGCTGGCACTGGACGGCGAACCGACCAGGCTGCCGTTGCGGTACACGTCATAGCCGGCCATGCCGCTGCCACCGGTGTTGTCGGTGGACGGGCTCCAGCTGAGCGCGATGCTGTTGGCGGTGCGGGTGCCAACCGCCAGCCCGCCCGGCACGCTCGGCGCGGTGGTATCGCCACCGGCGGCGTTGACGGTGATGGTGATGGTCGGGGTGCTGGTGGTGGCGTTGTTGTTGTCGGTCGCGACCGCACGCAGGGTGTGGCTGCCGGCGCTGGCATTGGCCCAGCTGGCCGCATAGGGCGCACTGGTGGCGACACCCAGCGAGCTGCCGTCGCGGAAGAACTCGACCTTGGCGACGCTGCCGTCCGGGTCACTGGCGTTGGCGGTCACGTTGACCGTGCTGCCGGCGCTGAAGGTGGCGCCGTTGGCCGGCGAGGTCAGGCTGACCACCGGCGGCTGGTTGCTGCCGCTGCCATCGCAGGCACCGAGGTTGGTGTAGTAGGGCGCACCGGCCGGATGGTCCGGCGGCGCGTTCCAGATGTCCTGGTTCGCCCGATAGAGGACGCCTCCTTTCTGCAGGGTATCGCCGGCCCGGTAGATCTTGGCCTGGTCCCACTGGGCCACGCCGGCACAGCTGGCGGCCTGCGCCAGGCCGGGCAGAGCGGCGGTACCGGCGGCCAGGGCAAGCAGCCAGGCCAGGCGGCGGGGACGACAGCTTCGGGTCGAACGTTCGGCACTGCGCACAATCGGGTCGTACATGGGTAAGTCTCCGATCAAAGGGCGCGCGGGCCCCGATGGCGCCGCGCGTGACGCAGGTCCGGGCGTCGCCCGGGAAGGCGACGGAGGGGGCGGACGGGGTACCTGGGAGGCCGGGGAGAGAGTCCGGCACCAGGTAGGGACAACGTTGTCATCAATCGCGTGGTCAATCCGTGAGCAAGCGCATGGTTCGGGGATTCGGGCGAAAGGCGGCGCTGCGCGCGGTCGGCGGCCATCGGCGGA
>NZ_JAOCFV010000081.1:0-17356 GCF_029842145.1 Stenotrophomonas sp. GD03794 | reverse complement strand
GTACGCGCCGTTGAAGCCGAACGGTGAGTAGTTGCTGTACGGCAGCATGCCGAAGGTGGAGTTCTGCAGGTCTTCGGTGCGGTCCGGATACTTGTCCAGCAGGTTGTCGGCGCCCACGGTCAGGGTCCAGTTGCTGCTCGGCTTGTAGCTGGCCGAGGCATCCACCACCCAGGCGTCGCCATAGGTCTGGTCGCGCAGTGCGGTGGCCGAGTTGCGCACGGTGAATTTGCCGTAGCGGGTCGCGGCCAGGCCCAGTTCCCAGCGGTCCGAACGCCAGGTGCCGCTCAGGATCGCCTTGTCGCGCGGATAGCTGTCCTCGATGCGGCCGATCTCATCGCGGCCGATCAGCGACTGTGTCAGGCCCAGCGTGCCGAACACTGCCGGGGTGCCGCCGACGCGGCGCACTTCGGTGTCGTTGTAGCTGTACGCGGCGGTCAGTTCCAGGCTGCTGGCGCTGAAGGGCACCGTGTAGCTGGACACGAAATCGACGCCGCGGGTGCGCGTATCCAGGCCGTTGGTGAAGTACGAGAACGCGGTCACCTGCGGCAGGCCCAGGCTGGTCAGCAACGCGCTGCTGGCGGCATTGGTGGTGATGCTGGACGACAGCGCGATACGGTCATCGATGTCGATCTGGTAGGCGTCGACAGTGATGTACAGGCGGTCGACCGGCTGCAGCACCAGGCCAACGCTGTAGGAGGTAGAGGTCTCGGCCTTCAGCGGCGAGGCGCCCAGTGCCTGTGCGGCCTGGCTGGTGGTGGGGAAGGTGCCGCGCTCGACGAACACGCCGTTGGTGAACTGGCTGGTGACCGCCTGGTAGCCCTGCTGCGCCAGCGACGGTGCGCGGAAGCCGCTGGAGGCGGTGGCCCGCAGCGCGACCTTGTCGGTGAACGCGTAGCGTGCCGACAGCTTGCCGGAGAAGCGGTCGCCGAAGTCCGAGTAGTCCTCGTAGCGGCCGGTGATGCCGGCCGAGAACTTCTCGGTCAGGTCCGCTTCCAGGCCGGCGTAGACCGCGTAGTTGTGGCGGTCGGCATGCACTTCATTGGTCGGGGTGAAGCCACCGAAGCCCTGCGCGCCACTGCCGGTGTACGAGTTCAGTTCGCCTGGCTTCTGGTCCCACTTCTCCTTGCGGTACTCACCGCCGAAGGACAGCGTGACCGGATAGGCCAGGCCCCAGTCCAGCGACTTGGTCAGGTCGGCATTGAAGATGTCCTGCTGGTACTTCAGCGTACCGTCGTAGAACGAGCGCGGGCTGGTCGCACCCAGGCTGTAGTTGATGCTGTTGCGGGTGTGGAAGTCGAGGGTGTTCTCGCCATGGTTCAGGCTCAGGTCCCAGGTCCAGCCGTTGTCGGTGTTGCCCTTGACGCCGGCCACCAGCGAGCGGTCCTTGGAGTACTGGTTGATCTCCGGCACGAAGCCGTCCGGGTAGGTCTGCGCCAGCAGCGCGGTCTGGTTCAGATGGTTGCGCGAGCGGTAGAACGCGAACGAGGTGATGTCGCGGTTGCTGAGCAGCGCGCTGGCGTAGCCGGTCACGTGGTCGCTGAAATCGAAGCTGGCGTTCACCGAGGCGGCGGTGGCATCCACGCGCGGGTCGCCGACGATGAAGGTCTTCTGGCCGATGCTCGGGTAGTTGCCGGTGTTCGGCGTGGTGCCGCGGTACGGGCCGGCGCGGTTGCTCTCGTCCTGCTGGCTGATCTGGCCGGCCACGTGCACGCGGCCACGGCCGTCGCCGAACTCGACGCCGGTATCGCCGGAGAGCTGGTACTTGTTGCCGTCACCGGCCGAGTACTGGCCGTAGTCCACGGCCAGGCTGCCGCCACGGCCGCTGCCCTTGAGCACGATGTTGATGACGCCGGCGATGGCGTCCGAACCGTACTGCGCCGACGCGCCGTCGCGCAGCACTTCCACGCGCTCGATGGCAGCGATCGGGATCGCGTTGATGTCCACCGCCGACGAGCCACGGCCGATGCTGCCGTTGACGTTGATCATCGCCGAGGTGTGGCGGCGCTTGCCGTTGACCAGCACCAGCACCTGGTCCGGCGACAGGCCACGCAGCTGCGCCGGGCGCACACCGCTGGTGCCGTCGGTCAGCGCCGGGCGCGGGAAGTTCAGTGAGGGCAGGGCGCGCGACAGTGCGGTGGCCAGCTCACTGGTACCGGTGGACTGCAGGGCTTCGGGGGTGATGATGTCGATCGGCGACTGCGACTCGGCCACCGTGCGGTCGGCCACGCGGGTACCGGTCACGATCACCGTGTCCAGGGTGTTGGCGGCGGTGCCGGCCTGCTGGGCAGCGGCAACGAACGGAGAGCCACCGAGTGCGACAGCGACGGCGGCGGCGATCAGGCTGGTCTTGCGGGTCATCGGGACGGAGCTCCGGTTGGCGGGGGCGGCACCGGAATCGACATCACGGGGGTGAGGCGGACGGCGGTTGTTGCGGTGCGCAAAGCAGGAATTAACGGGATATTCAGTGCCTGTCAAATGCCGGTCATCGGAAAAAACGTTGCAGCAGCAACCATTTAGCCCGGATCGGCACTGGCGGGGGAGGGAGCCCGGGACGCGCGCGGCGAGGACGTGGGAGAGAGGAACGCCGGCCGCCGCGCATCCCGGGACGCGTCAAGTATTCGTTAACGCTAGAATTGCGTCGCAGGAACAGTGCTCACCAGCACATTCCATTCGGTTATATGGACGCCTCCCCCGATGATCTCCCTTCGTAATTTCGCCTTGCGCCGCGGCGAGCGGCTGCTGTTGTCCAATGTCGACCTGACCCTGCACGCCGGTTACCGGGTGGGTGTGGTCGGCCGCAACGGTGCTGGCAAGTCCAGCCTGTTCGCGGCAGTGAAGGGTGAGCTGGAGGCCGACAAGGGCGATGTCGATCTGCCCGGCAAGGTGCGCATCGCCAGCGTTGCCCAGGAAACCCCGTCGCTGCCCGACCCGGCGCTGAGCTTCGTGCTCGGCGGCGACATCGAGGTGGCCGCGGTGCTGGCTGCCGAGGCCGAGGCGACCGCCCGCGAAGACTGGGAAGCGGTGGCCGAAGCGCATACGAAGATGGCCGAGCTCAATGCCTACGACGCCGAAGCGCGTGCCGGCAAGCTGCTGCATGGCCTGGGCTTCCCGGCCGAGACCCACCATCGCGCGGTTTCCTCGTTCTCCGGTGGCTGGCGCGTGCGCCTGAACCTGGCACGCGCGCTGATGATGCCCAGCGATCTGCTGCTGCTGGACGAACCGACCAACCACCTGGATCTGGACGCGGTGTACTGGCTGGAGCAGTGGCTGCTGAAGTATCCCGGCACCCTGCTGCTGATCTCGCATGACCGCGAGTTCCTCGACAACGTGGCCACCCACACCCTGCACCTGCACGGTGGCGGCGCCAAGCTCTACCCGGGCGGTTACACCGATTTCGAGCGCCAGCGCGCCGAACAGCTGCGCCAGCAGCAGATCGCGCACGAGAAGGAACAGGCCGAGCGTGCCCACCTGCAGAGCTTCATCGACCGCTTCAAGGCGCAGGCCAGCAAGGCCGCGCAGGCGCAGAGCCGCATGAAGCGCCTGGCCAAGCTGGCCGGCACCGAAGCGGTGCGTGCCGAGCGCGAGTTCCGCATCGAGTTCGCGCCGCCGGCCAAGCTGCCGTTCTCGCTGATCCGCCTGAACCACGTCGAGGCTGGCTATGGCAAGGACGCGGTGATCCTGCACAACGTCGGCTTCGGCCTGGAAGCGGGCCAGCGCATCGGCCTGCTCGGCCCCAACGGTGCCGGTAAGACCACCCTGGTGAAGACCCTGGTGGGCGAGCTGGCGCCGATCGTCGGCGAGCGCATGGCGCACCCGGACCTGAAGATCGGCTACTTCGCCCAGCACACGGTGGAGTCGCTGCACGAAGGCCAGTCGCCGATGGAGCATTTCCGCGAGATCGCGCCGGACGCACCGAACCAGTCGTTCCGCGATTTCCTTGGCAAGTGGAACTTCCCGGGCGACCGCGCGTTCGAGCCGGTCGATGGTTTCTCCGGCGGCGAGCGCGCGCGCCTGGCGCTGGCGCTGATCGCCTGGCAGCAGCCGAATGTGCTGCTGCTGGACGAACCGACCAACCACCTTGACCTGGAAATGCGCGAAGCGCTGGCCGAAGCACTGGCCACCTTCGAAGGCGCGATCGTGATGGTCTCGCATGACCGCCATCTGATCGGCCTGGTCTGCGATACCTACTGGCGCGTGGCCGATGGCGTGGTCGAGCCGTTCGACGGCGACCTCGACGCCTACGCGGCCTGGCTGCGCACCCGTCCGCAGGCGCAGGGCACCAAGGCGCGCATGGAACAGGTGGAAGAGCCGGTGGTGGTCAAGACCGCGCCGGTGGCTCAGGTGGTGCAGAAGAAGCCGGTGAACCCGCACAAGCTGGCCGCCGCCGAAGCCAAGGTGGCCGAACTGGAAAGCGCCCTGGCCGAGCTGGACCGCCAGCTGGCCGACCCGGCCAACTACGCCGATGCCACCCGCATGGCGGTGATCGGCCGTGACCGCGAAACCGCTGCCGCCCAGCTGGAAAAAGCCGAAGCCGCGTGGATGGAACTGCTGGAGTCCTGATCACGCAAAAAAGGGGACGGAGGGGATTAAGTCGTTTGTGGCACAAACGACTTAATCCCCTCCGTCCCCTTTTTCATCCCTGTGCCTGCAGCCATTCGCGGAACCGCTTCGCCGGCTCACGCTCGGCACGCGAGCGCAGTCGCGTGAGCCAGTAGCGCCCCAGCTCCAGCGTGGTGCTGAATGGCTGCAGCAGGCGACCCTCGGCCAGTTCCTGCTCGAACATGCGCAGCGGCAGCAGCGCCACGCCGGCACCACCCACCGCGGCCATCGCCACCGTCAACGACGAATCAAACACCGGCCCGCGGGCTTCCACGCCACTCACTCCTGCCGCCTGCAGCCAGCGCGGCCATTCGTCGCTGCGGTAGGAGCGCAGCAGGGGCAGGGTGCCCAGGTCGCGTGGCTGTTTGAGCCGCCGCGCCAGCGCCGGCGCGCAGAGTGGCGCGAACGGCGCGTCGAGGATTGCCGTGCAGGCCTGGCCCTGCCAGTCGCCATCACCGAAGCGGATCGCCAGGTCCAGGCCCTCGCCGGCCAGATCGATGCGGTTGTTGTGGGTCTGCAGTCGCAGCTCGATGTCCGGGTGCGCGGCCTCGAACGCAGCCAGCCGTGGCAGCAGCCAACCGGTGGCGAAGGTGCCGACCACGCCCAGCGTCAGTACTTCACGGGCCGGGCCACCGGTGTAGCGCGCGATGCTGGCCGAGATGCGCTCGAACGATTCGTTGAGCACTGGATACAGCGCCGCGCCCTCCTCGGTGAGCGCCACGCCGCGCGGCAGGCGATGGAACAGACGGATGCCGAGCCGGTCCTCCAGCCCGCGGATCTGGTGGCTCAGCGCGGCCTGGCTGACGCACAGCTCCAGCGCGGCGCGGGTGAAGTTCTGGTGGCGCGCAGCGGCCTCGAAGGCGCGCAGCGCGTTCAGCGGCAGGGTCGGGTGCAGCATCGGGAAGCCGTGAGCCAGGGTGATGGCTGATCCTACCCTTCAGCGAGGAATTTCGTAAATCTCAACGAGTTGATTACGACAGGCATGAATTAAGTTCATGGCTTCCGCTGATATTTCGCGCTGGTCGGCTCCGGGGAGGGCTTCAATAATCGGGCGGTCCCCAGGAGAACCCCGCATGCTCGCCCGTCGCCGATTCCTGCAGTTCAGTGGTGCCGCTGTTGCTTCCTCGCTTGCCCTGCCGTTGCTGGCACGTGCGGCGGGCAAGACCACCTCCAGTGCACCGACCGATGCCGCCCTCACGGCCGCCACCGACTTCGCCACGCTGGAGAAGGCGTGCGCCGGACGCCTCGGCGTGACCCTGTTGGACACTGCGAGCGGTCGCCGCATCGGTCATCGCCAGGACGAGCGTTTCCCGATGTGCAGCACGTTCAAGAGCGTGCTGGTCGCCACCGTGCTCAGCCAGGCCGAGCGCAGGCCCGCGTTGCTGGACACGCGCGTGCCGGTGCGCGATGCCGATCTTCTCTCGCACGCGCCCGTCGCCCGCCGCCACGCCGGCAAGGACATGACTGTGCGCGATCTGTGCCGTGCCACGATCATCACCAGCGACAATACCGCCGCCAACCTGCTGTTCGGCGTGGTCGGTGGCCCGCCCGCGGTGACTGCGTTCCTGCGCGCCAGCGGTGATGCGGTGAGCCGCAGTGACCGCCTGGAGCCGGAGCTGAACAGCTTTGCCAAGGGCGATCCGCGCGACACCACCACGCCGGCGGCAATGGCTGCGACCCTGCAGCGCGTGATGCTGGGCGAGGTGCTGCAGTCGGCGTCGCGGCAGCAGCTGGCCGATTGGCTGATCGACAACGAAACCGGCGACGCCTGCCTGCGCGCGGGTCTGGGCAAGCGCTGGCGCGTCGGTGACAAGACCGGCAGCAACGGCGAGGACGCGCGCAACGACATCGCCGTGCTGTGGCCCGTGGCCGGCGGCGCACCGTGGGTGCTGACGGCATATCTGCAGGCAGGTGCGATCAGCTACGAGCAACGCGCTACCGTGCTGGCACAGGTGGGGCGCATTGCCGATCGCCTGATCGGATGAGGTAACCGGGAGTCATCCAGAAACGGCTTGCCGGATCGGTTCGGCGCGCGCATCCTGCGCGCGTTCGAACCACACGGAAGTCCCCCATGAGCCATGAACTGATCTACCTGCTGCTGATCTTCGCGCTGCTGGTGATCCCGCGCGCGCTGCAGCGTTTCAGCCTGCCCGCGCCGCTGACCTGCCTGCTGTTCGGCATCATCGGCATGCTCTGGCTGGGCGACCAGGCGCACGACGCGGTGATCGGTCTGC
This sequence comes from Stenotrophomonas sp. GD03794, assembly GCF_029842145.1. Taxonomy (NCBI): domain Bacteria; kingdom Pseudomonadati; phylum Pseudomonadota; class Gammaproteobacteria; order Lysobacterales; family Lysobacteraceae; genus Stenotrophomonas; species Stenotrophomonas sp. GD03794. Next base: position 10,523 of record NZ_JAOCFV010000081.1, on the reverse strand, counting down.
TGGCCACGCTGGGCATTTCCTCGCTGTTCCTGTTCGCCGGCCTGGAAGTGGACCTGCAGGCGCTGCGCCGTGGCATGTGGCCGCTGCTGGCGCATCTGGTGATCCGTACCGGCACGCTGTTCGGTGTGGGCTGGCTGGCCTGGCGCTACGCGGGGCTGCCGTGGCAGGCCGCCGGCCTGCTGGCGCTGGCGCTGCTGACGCCGTCCACCGGCTTCATCATGGATTCGCTGTCGCGGCTGGGCCTGAGCGAGGACGAGCGGTTCTGGGTGACCAGCAAGGCCATCGCTGGCGAACTGCTGGCGCTGGCGGCGTTGTTCATCGTGCTGCAGGCGGGTGATCCGGGCCACATGGCGCTGTCCAGCCTGGCGCTGCTGGCGATGATGATCGGCCTGCCGCTGCTGTTCATCGCGCTGGGCCGCTGGGTGGCGCCGCATGCGCCGGGCTCGGAGTTCTCGCTGCTGGTGATGGTGGGCATGGTCGCGGCCTACATCACCTATCTGCTGGGCGTGTACTACCTGGTCGGTGCGTTCATCGCCGGTCTGGTCGCGCGCCTGCTGCACCAGCGCATGCCGCTGCTGGCCTCGCATGAGAACCTGCACGCACTGCGCCTGTTTGCCTCGTTCTTCGTGCCGTTCTATTTCTTCAATGCCGGCACCAAGGTGCCCAGCGAAGCACTCAGTTTCGAGGCACTGGGGCTGGGCATCGTGATCACCCTGGTGGTGCTGCCGCTGCGCATCGGCGTGGTCTGGCTGCAGCGCCGGGTGATGTTCGGCGAGAGCTTCCGCAGCAGCCTGCGGGTCTCGCTGGCGCTGGCGCCGACGCTGATCTTCACCCTGGTGCTGGCCGCGATCATGCGCGAGCGCTTCCAGATTCCGGCGGTGCTGTTCGGCGCGCTGCTGCTGTATGCGGCGCTGACCACGCTGCTGCCGTCGCTGGTGTTCCGCACGCCGTTCGATGTTGATCCGGTCGAACAGGAGCCGGCAGGCGAGGGCGCGGCTGCACCGGTGGCGGCCACCGAGACGCTGCCGGAACCGCACATCGCCGAACGCTGAGCGGTTGCCGCGTGCGGTTTGCGCCCGTCGGCCATGGCCGTTAGGGTTGGGGCATGAAACTGCCTGCCATTGTCACCGCTTCCGCCCTCCTGCTCAGCCTTGCTGCGTGTTCGCAGCGCTCCGATACGGTCGCCCATGATCTGGCGACCGCACCGGCCGACGCCTTCATGGCTGCCGTGGCCGCACATTGCGGCCAGGCCTATGCCGGCAAGGTAGTGGAGGACACGCCGGCACCGACCGGCAAGGATCCGTTCGCCGGGCAGCGCCTGGTCATGCACGTGCGCGGCTGTGCCGATCCGGCGCACGAACTGCGCATCCCGTTCCATGTCGGCGATGACCACTCGCGGACCTGGGTGCTGACCCGCACGGAAACCGGCCTGCGCCTGAAGCACGATCATCGCCACGAAGACGGCAGCCCTGACGCGATCACCCTGTACGGAGGCGACAGCACGCCACCCGGCACTGCCGAGCGCCAGCAGTTCCCGGCCGACAGCGATTCGGTGGCGATGTTCCGCCGCGCCGACATGCTGGCCTCCACGCACAACACCTGGGCGATGGAGATTGATCCCGACCAGACCTTCGTCTATGAGCTGACCCGCCCGGATGGCCGCCGCTTCCGCGTGCAGTTCGACCTGGGCAAGCCGGTCGACCTGCCACCGCCACCGTGGGGCGACGACACAGCACCCGCGCCGTGATCCCGGGGTCGGATCCCTCCTGCGGAGGGCCCCGACCCCAGAAGGACCCTCAGTAGATCCACGCCATGTGTGGATGCGGGATACCGGACCGGGGCCAGAGCCCTGGCCGTCGGCCAGGGATCCGGCCGTGTACTTACCGCGTACCGAAACGCGCGCGGCAGCCGTTGCTCACCCACACCTGGCCACGTGAGTAGCCCCAGCTGCGGCCTTCCTGGCAGGCACTGCCGGACAGTTGCTGCTGCAGCACTGGGCGGCCCTGGCGCTCATCCCAGTCGCAGGTCTGCGAGCGGTTGTTGTTGCTGCTGCAGGTGACCGAGTAATTGCTGTTGCCACCGCCCCAGCCACCGCCACCACCGCCCCAGCCGCGGGTTTCGGCGAACTCGGCGCGGCAGCCGCCGCTGACCCAGATCGCGCCATTGCGCACGCCCCAGGTGCGGCCCTCGTCGCAGGGGCTGCCGGACAGCTGGCGGACCAGGCGGGCATTGCGCCAGCCGACCGGGCAGCTGCGCTCGCGGTTGTTCTGGCTCTCGCAGCGGATCGTCTCGCCGGGGCGACCGTTGTTACCGCCCCAGCCACCGCCATTGCCGCCGCCATTGCCGCCGCCCCAGCCACCGCGGGCCTCGACGAATTCGGCGCGGCAGCCATTGGTGACCCAGATGCTGCCATTGCGGCTGCCCCAGGTGCGGCCTTCGTCGCAGGCGCTGCCGGACAACTGGCGGACCAGCTGCGCATTGCGCCAGCCGGTGTTGCAGACCCGTTCGCGGTTGTTCTGGCTTTCGCAGCGGACCACCCCGCTCTGCGCATTCGCGGAAGGGGCGGGCAGGGCAAGGGTGCCCAGTGCACCCAGGGCGAGGGTCAGGGCCAGGCTGGCCAGGGACAGCGGTTTCATGGCGGCATCCCATACGGTGGCAGGTGCCCGACTATAGGGAGGGGGGCGATCAAGCCGGTGTGACTGGCCGGATTTGCCCCGGCCGGGGCCTCGGCCGCAGAATACGAGGCTTTCCGGCCCCCATCCGGTGCCGGCGTTCTCCAGCGGAGCTTCCCCCCATGCGTACCCACTTCTGCGGCCTGGTCGATGAGACCCTGATTGGCCAGACTGTCACCCTCGCCGGCTGGACCGACGTGGCCCGTAACCAGGGCGGCGTCTGCTTCATCGATCTTCGAGATCATGAAGGCATCGTGCAGGTGACCGTGGAAGTCGACAACGCCGACGTGTTCGCCGTGGCCGCGTCGCTGGGCTACGAGGACGTGCTGCAGGTGGAAGGCGTCGTGCGTGCCCGCCACGCGGTGAACGACAAGATGCGCACCGGCAAGGTGGAAGTGATCGCCACCGCCATCACCGTGCTGAACAAGGCCGCGCCGCTGCCGTTCCACGCCCACGAGAATCCGGGCGAGGAAACCCGCCTGAAGTACCGTTACCTGGACCTGCGCCGCCCGGAAATGCAGCGCATGCAGCGCACCCGCATCAAGCTGGTGCAGGCCCTGCGCCGCCATCTGGACGAAAAGGGCTTCCAGGACATCGAGACCCCGATCCTGACCAAGGCCACTCCGGAAGGCGCGCGCGACTTCCTGGTGCCGGCGCGCATGCACCCGGGCGAGTTCTACGCCCTGCCGCAGAGCCCGCAGCTGTTCAAGCAGATCCTGATGGTGGCCGGCTTCGACCGCTACTACCAGATCGCGCGCTGCTTCCGCGACGAGGCCCTGCGTGCCGACCGCCAGCTGGAATTCACCCAGCTGGACATGGAATTCGCCTTCGTCCGCGAGCGCGACGTGCAGGACTTCGTCGAGGACATGATCCGTGCCATCTTCAAGGAAGTGGTCGACGTCCAGCTGGACGCCAGCTTCCCGCGCATGACCTGGGCCGAGGCGATGCGTCGCTACGGTTCGGACAAGCCGGACCTGCGCATCGCGCTGGAGCTGGTCGACGTCGCCGAGCTGGTCAAGGACAGCGAGTTCCCGGTGTTCACCGGCCCGGCCAATGATGCCGATGGCCGCGTCGCCGCGCTGCGCATCCCGGGCGGTGCGTCGCTGAGCCGCAAGCAGATCGACGAATATGCCGCGCATGCCGCCAAGTACGGCGCCAAGGGCCTGGCCTACATCAAGATCGCCGACAACGGCGAGATCAGCTCGCCGATCCAGAAGTTCTTCAGCGAAGCCGCCTTCGCTGCGCTGGTCGCCCACGTCGGCGCCGGTAACGGCGACATCGTGTTCTTCGGCGCCGGTGGCTACAACAAGGTCTCGGACTTCATGGGCGCGCTGCGCCTGAAGGCCGGCAAGGACTTCGGCCTGGTCGCCGACGGTTGGGCGCCGCTGTGGGTCACCGATTTCCCGATGTTCGAGTGGGACGAGGAAGAACAGCGCTACGTCGCCCTGCATCACCCCTTCACCGCACCGGCCGTGGACGACATCGCCGACCTGCGCGCCAACGCCCGTACCGCCGTCTCGCGCGGCTACGACATGGTGCTCAACGGCAATGAAATCGGCGGCGGTTCCATCCGTATCCACCGTCCGGACATGCAGAGCGCGGTATTCGAGCTGCTCGGCATCGGCGCCGAAGAAGCCCGTGCCAAGTTCGGCTTCCTGCTCGACGCGCTGAACTACGGCGCGCCGCCGCACGGTGGCATCGCCTTCGGCATCGACCGCATCGCCGCGCTGATGGCCGGCACCGAGTCGATCCGCGACGTCATCCCGTTCCCGAAGACCACCGGTGCACAGGATCTGATGACCGACGCGCCGTCGCCGATCGTCGACGCGCAGCTGGCCGAAGTGCACATCCAGGTTCGCCCCAAGACCAACTGATCAGGAGATCCAGGCAATGACCGAGTTTGCGTTTTCGCTGGAGTGGGAAAAGCTGGGCAATGAAGGCTCCGAGGCCACCCTGGTCACCGAGCGTGCACGCGTGTTCGGGGGTTGGCTGGTCCGCGTCGGTACCAACCCGGCGGCGATGGCCCTGACCTTCGTCGCCGACGGCGAAGGCCGTTGGGACGGTGAAGACTTCGGCGTCGAGGATTACGAAGACGACGAAGAGGAAGAGTACGACGAGGACGAGGAAGGCGAGGAAGAAGAGGACGAAGACGAAGAGGAATACGAGGAAGAGGACGAGGAAGAAGAAGCGGAATCGTCTGAAAAGGCTTGACCCGCGCTTCGCCCTGACGTCAACTTCCTGCATGTATTCGATCCGCCGCGCTACCGTGGACGACGCGCCGACCCTGTCGGCGCTGGCCGCCCGCACGTTCACCGAAACCTTCGGCCATCTGTATCCGCCGCAGGACCTGCAGGCCTTCCTCGAGGAGGCCTACACGGTCGAGCGCCAGCGCGTGATCCTGGCCCACCCGGATTACGCGGTGTGGCTGCTGGAGCTGGATGGGGAGGCGGTCGGCCACGCCGCCGCCGGCCCCTGTGGCCTGCCGCATCCGGATGTGAAACCCGGTGACGGCGAACTCAAGCGCCTGTACCTGGTCAAGACCCAGCAGAGCTGCGGCTGGGGCAGCCGCCTGCTGGAAACCGCGCTGGCCTGGCTGGAACACGAAGGCCCACGCACGCTGTGGCTGGGCGTGTGGTCGGAGAACTTCGGCGCACAGCGCTTCTACGCCCGCTATGGATTCGAGAAGGCGGGCGAGTACCTGTTCCCGGTCGGCGACACCCACGATCTTGAATTCATCCTGCGCCGCGCACCGCGCGCAGCCTGACGTTCACCGCCGCTTGCTGCGCGCGCGTGTTCAATCACCGTACGTTCCTGCCCCGCTGACCGCCAGGCTGTTTGCATGACTCCCCCCGTATTGCTGCTGCATGGCATCTGGAATGCCCGTGCCTGGGTCGGGCCGCTGGCCTGGCGTCTGCGCGCGCGCGGTTTCCAGGTGCACGCATTCGGTTACTCCTCGGTCTTCGGTGGCCCCGACGTGGCGGTGCCGCAGCTGCTGGAGCGGCTGGCCGATGCCGGGCCGTTGTCGCTGGTCGGCCACAGCCTGGGAGGCCTGCTGGCGCTGGAAGCGCTGCGCCGCAATCCGCAGCTGCCGGTGCAGCGCGTGGTCTGTCTGGGCTCGCCGCTGCGCGGCAGCGGTACCGCGCGCTCGTTGTCCGATCACGGCTGGGGCCTGGCGCTGGGGCGCAGCAGCGAGCTGCTGCTGGATGGCCTGCCGGACTGGCAGGGCAGGGCCGAGGTTGGCCTGATCGCCGGTTCAGTGCCGCACGGGCTGGGCAGCCTGCTGGGCGCCATCGACGATGCCTCCGACGGCACCGTGGCCCTGGCCGAGACCCGCCTGCCGGGCCTGGCCGACCATTGCGTGGTGCGTACCAGCCACAGCGGTCTGGTGGTGTCGCCCGACGCCGCGCGGCAGACCGCGCATTTCCTGCGCCACGGCCAGTTCGACCACAGCCGCGACGCCGCCGCCGCATAAGATGGTGGGTGCGAACCGTCCTACCTTGGTGGGTGCGAACCTTGGTTCGCACGCTCTTCGCCGGGCCATGCCCGGCGGCATCCTTCGCCCCTAGACACGGTTGCAGCGCCCGATCAGGTAGAATCCGCGCCTTGATCCTGAAGCAGCCAGACGGTAGCACCCATGGGTAGAGGCCCCTCCATCGAAGCCCGCAAGAACGCGTCCGACGCGAAGCGCGGCAAGATTTTCACCAAGATCATCCGCGAGATCGGCGTTGCCGCGCGCGGCGGTGGAGGCGACCCCAACAACAACCCGCGCCTGCGCGTGGCCGTGGACAAGGGCCTGGCCGTGAACATGTCCAAGGACGTGATCGAGCGCGCCATCAAGAAGGCCACCGGTGAACTGGAAGGCGTCGACTACGAGGAAATCCGCTACGAGGGCTACGCTCCGGGTGGCGTGGCCGTGATCGTCGATTGCCTGACCGACAACCGCGTGCGCACCGTGGCCGATGTCCGCCATGCGTTCAGCAAGTGCGGTGGCAACATGGGCACCGAAGGCTCGGTGGCCTTCATGTTCAAGCGCCTGGGCGTGCTCAGCTTCGCCCCGGGCGCCGATGAGGAAGCCATCACCGAGGCCGCTATCGACGCCGGCGCCGATGACATCGTGGTCTATCCGGATGACGGTTCGATCGACGTGGTCACCAGCCCTGACGCGTTCAACGCGGTCAAGGATGCGATGGCTGCCGCCGGCCATGTCGCCGACCACGCCGAGATCACCTTCCGCGCGGACAACGACATCAAGGTCGAGGGCGAGGTTGCCCTGCAGGTCAAGAAGCTGCTGGACATGCTTGAAGACCTGGACGACGTGCAGGACGTGTATTCCAACGCCGAACTCGGCGCCGACGCCTACGCCTGAGCCGTCTTCGACGGCCTGGGCGCGGGCCGTTGAACGGTCACCGCGGACAGTCATGAGCCCATACGCCTGCCAGCGCATTCCGTTCCTCCCCGCCAGGAGTGCAGCATGACCCGCATTCTCGGCATCGACCCCGGTTCGCAGCGGACCGGGGTCGGCATCATCGATGTTGACGCCACCGGCAAGGTCAGCCACGTGCACCACCAGCCACTGGTGCTGCTGGGCGCCGACGATTTCCCGCAGCGCATGAAGCTGCTGGTGCTGGGCCTGGCCGACCTGTGCCGGGAATACCAGCCGAACGAAGTGGCCATCGAAAAGGTGTTCATGGCGCGCAATCCCGATTCGGCATTGAAGCTGGGCCAGGCCCGTGGCGCGGCGATCTCCGCCGTGGTGCTGCGCGACCTGCCGGTGCACGAATACGCCGCCAGCGAGATCAAGCTGGCAGTGGTCGGGCGCGGTGGCGCCGAAAAGCAACAGGTTCAACACATGGTCGGGCTCATGCTCAACCTGAAAACCAAGCTGCAGGCCGACGCGGCCGACGCGTTGGCGGTGGCGATCACCCATGCCCACGTAAGGGCGACGGCCAACCGCCTGGGGCTCAGTGCCCGCCAGGCGTGGGGCCGCAAATGAGGAGCTGCACGCAATGATCGGTCGACTGCGCGGCATCGTCGCCTACAAGGCGCCGCCGTGGCTGGTGGTGGACGTGAACGGAGTGGGCTACGAACTGGAGGCGCCGATGAGCACCTTCTACGACCTGCCCGAGCTTGGCCGCGAGGTCACCCTGTACACCCATTACTCGCAGAAGGAAGACAGCGTTTCGCTGTACGGCTTCCTGCGCGAAGGTGAGCGGCGCCTGTTCCGCGACGTGCAGAAGGTCAGTGGCATCGGCGCGAAGATCGCGCTGGCCGTGCTGTCCGGCGTCACTGTCGAGGAGTTCGCGCGCATGGTGCAGGCCGGTGACATCACCGCGCTGACCCGCATTCCGGGCATCGGCAAGAAGACCGCCGAGCGCATGGTGCTGGAGCTGCGTGACCGCGCGGCCCAGTTCGGTGCCGGCGGCGCGCTGCCCACCGGCAGCGGCCCGGCCCCGGCCGATCCGCTGTCCGATGCCACCGTGGCCCTGCAGCAGTTGGGCTACAAGCCGGCCGAAGCGGCGCGCATGGCCCGTGATGCCTTCAATGAAGGCGACGAAGTGGCCACCGTGATCCGCAAGGCGCTGCAGTCCGCGCTGCGCTGAGCCGCGTCCCTTTCCCCCAACCTACCGCCTGAGCTTCGCCAGGAGTCCCATGTCCAGCAGTCAAACCCCGCACACAGCCGCCCCCAGCGGCCACGGTCACGCCCCTCCAGCCGGAGGCATGGCGCTGATCATCGGTGCGATCGGCGTGGTCTTCGGCGATATCGGTACCAGCCCGCTGTACACCCTGAAGGAGGCGTTCTCGCCGCACTACGGGCTCAACAGTGACCACGACACCGTGCTGGGCGTGCTGTCGCTGGCGTTCTGGGCGCTGAACATCGTGGTCACCCTGAAGTACGTGACCATCATCATGCGCGCCGACAACGACGGCGAGGGCGGCATCATGGCGCTGATGGCGCTGACCCAGCGCACGCTGCGCAACGGGTCGCGCTCGGCCTATGTGGTCGGCATCCTCGGCATCTTCGGTGCCTCGCTGTTCTTCGGTGATGGCGTGATTACCCCGGCGATCTCCGTGCTTGGCGCGGTCGAGGGCCTGGAGGTGGCCGCGCCCGGCCTGCATGCCTTCATCGTGCCGATCACCGTGGTCGTGCTGCTGGCGGTGTTCGCCGCGCAGCGCTTCGGCACCGAGAAGATCGGCAAGGCGTTCGGCCCGATCACCTCGGTCTGGTTCATCTCGTTGGCCGCGATCGGCATCTACAACATCGTCGACGCGCCGGAAGTGTTGAAGGCCTTCAACCCGTGGTGGGCGATCCGCTTCTTCATGGAGCACAGCTGGCACGGTATCTTCATCCTCGGTGCGGTGGTACTGGCCGTGACCGGTGGCGAGGCGCTGTACGCCGACATGGGCCACTTCGGTGCCAAACCCATCCGCCACGCCTGGTATTTCTTCGTGCTGCCGTGCCTGGTGCTGAACTACCTGGGGCAGGGCGCACTGGTGCTCAACCACCCCGAGGCGCTGAAGAACCCGTTCTTCGAGGCAGTACCGCCGTGGGCGCTGTACCCGATGATCATCCTGGCCACGATGGCGGCGGTGATCGCGTCGCAGTCGGTCATCACCGGTGCGTTCTCGGTCTCGCGCCAGGCCATGCAGCTGGGTTACATCCCGCGCATGCGGATCAAGCACACCTCGCACGACACCATCGGCCAGATCTACATCCCGGGCATCAACTGGGGCATCGCGGTGATGGTGATCGGCCTGGTGCTGGCCTTCCGCAGCTCCTCCAACCTGGCCGTGGCCTACGGCATCTCGGTGTCGGCCACCATGCTGATCGACACCCTGCTGCTGGCCCTGGTGGCGCGCTCGCTGTGGCCGAAGGCGCGCAAGTGGATCCTGCCGCTGTGCGTGGTGTTCTTCATCATCGACCTCGGCTTCGTCATCGCCAACGGTGCCAAGCTGCTGCAGGGCGCCTGGTTCCCGGTGGTGCTGGGCATCTTCCTGTTCACCATGATGCGCACCTGGCGCCGTGGCCGCGAGCTGCTGCGTGATGAGATCCGCAAGGACGGCATCCGCCTGGACACCTTCCTGCCGGGCCTGATGCTGGCGCCGCCGGTACGCGTGCCGGGCACCGCGGTGTTCCTCACCGCCGACCCGACCGTGGCCCCGCACGCGCTGATGCACAACCTCAAGCACAACAAGGTGCTGCACGAGCGCAACGTGTTCCTGCACGTGGAAACCCTGCCCATTCCCTATGCGATGGAAGGGCAGCGGCTGAAGATCGAATCGGTGGGTGACGAGTTCTACCGCGTCTACGTGCGCTTTGGTTTCATGGAGACCCCGGACGTGCCGCTGGCGCTGATGCGTTCCTGCGACCACGGCGGTATCTACTTCGACCCGATGGACACCACCTTCTTCGCCAGCCGCGAAACCATCGTCGCCACCGCCAACCGTGGCATGCCGATCTGGCGTGACAAGCTGTTCGCGCTGATGCATCGCAACGCCGCCCCGGCCACCGGCTTCTTCCGGATTCCGGGCAACAGATTGGTGGAACTGGGCGCGCAGGTGGAGATTTAATCTCCACCTGCGCTACGTCCCACGATTTGCTGCGCAAACCGTGGGCCCCGCACGCATTCCACCTTGTCCCCGCGCCTGTCGGCGCGCCCCCTTGAACAACAAGGGGGCTCCACTTGCGGAGGCGCCGCGTGCTTGAAGCTTGGCCCACTCTGCTCTCCAGTTTCCTCCACGCCTGGATCTATCGTGTCGACCAAGATCGACACCCACCAAAAGCAGCCCATGTCAGCCCGACAGATCGCAGGACTCTGTCGAAGGCGGGGTGGGTCCGGTTGCGGGGGCGTG
>NZ_JAOCFV010000080.1:0-17889 GCF_029842145.1 Stenotrophomonas sp. GD03794 | reverse complement strand
GAGCGCCCCTACACGACGCTGTGCAATCCGCGATCAGCTTCATGGCGCTCCAGCGCCAGTTCGATCAGGCGCGTGATCAGCGTGGTGTAGTCCACACCGCTGGCGCCCCACAGCTTCGGGTACATGCTGATGCGGGTGAAGCCGGGCAGCGTGTTGACCTCGTTGATGACGATCTCACCGTCTGCGGTGAGGAACACGTCCACGCGCGCCATGCCCGCACACTCCAGCGCCTGGTAGGCCTGCAGCGCGATCTGCTGGATGCGCGCCTGGGTTGCGGCATCGATGTCCGCCGGCACCACCACCTCGGCGCCATCCTCGTTGATGTACTTGGTGTCGTAGGCGTAGAACTCGTCGTGCACCACCACCTCGCCGCACAGGCTGGCCTGCGGCTGTTCGTTGCCCAGCACCGCGCACTCGATCTCACGGCCGACCACCGCCGATTCCACCAGCACCTTGTGGTCGTAGCGCAGCGCCAATGCCAGTGCCGCGGCGAAGCCCGCCGCATCCTTGACCTTGCTCACACCCACCGACGAACCCTGGTTGGCCGGCTTCACGAACAGCGGCAGGCCGAGCTGCGCGATCACCGCATCGACATCGACGTCAGCGGCCTGGTGACGCCTGATGCACAGCCACGGCGCAACCTTCAGCCCGGCGTCGCGCAGCAGGCGCTTGGTCACGTCCTTGTCCATCGCCACCGCCGAGCCCAGCACCGGCGAACCGACGAAGGGCAGGTTGGCCATGCGCAGCAGCCCCTGCAGCGCACCGTCCTCGCCCAGCGGCCCGTGCACGATCGGCAGCACCACATCGATCTGGCCCAGCGCGCTGGCCGCATCGGAGGGCTGCAGCTGTGCCTGTTCCACACCTGGGCGCACCGCCAGCGACGTGCCGGACCGATGCAGCGCGATGCGCGACGGATCATCGGCATTGATCAGGAAGGTATCCGGCTGGCTCAGATGCCACTGGCCCTGCTTGTCGATACCGACCAGCACCGGCTCGAAGCGCTCGCGATCGAGCGCATCGAGGATGTTCTTCGCCGACTGCAGCGAAACTTCGTGCTCGGAGGACTTGCCCCCGAAGATGATGCCGACCCGGGTCCGTGCCATGGTGTTGCGATGTCCTGTGCGTTGCGTGGCCTCATAGCATGAACCTTCATCGGCCCTCCGCGTGAGGCACAGATGAACCAGAAATCCATCCACGCATGGCGTGGATCTAGCGTCCTCCATGGCCCATCAATAGGGGGTCAGAGCCCGTTGCGCAGCAACGGGATCCGACCCCGGATAGCCTGACAGATCGCAGGAACCTGTCGAAGGCGGGATGGGTCCGGTGGCGGGGGTGTCCGCGGCATGGATGCCGCGGTCAAGCCCCCATGGATGGGTTTACGGCGTCCCCCGCCACCGGACCCACCCCGCCAACCCACGGAATGCCCGCTGTTGCTGTTGCTTCGGCTGTTGCCGTTGCCGTTGCCTCTGCGGGTGCCGGGTGGCAGCCCGGCCCAAGCCCACCACCCACGCAGGTAGAATGCGCACATGGCTCTCTCCCTGCTCAAGTCCCTCAAGCCGGTCGCTGGCCGCGCCCTGCAGATCGCCCTGAACCGCGCGCTGGCGCTGGATCCGGATACCCGCCATGCACTGGCCAGCCTCGACGGCCGGCACATCGATCTGACCCTGGAAGCGCCCTCGCTGGCGATGCGCATCAGCGTCGATGGCGACCAGCTGCGGGTCGGCCCGGTGGACGCACAGGAAGCCGATCTGGCCGTGCGCAGCAGCCTGGCCGGCGTGCTCGCGCAGCTGCCGCTGCTGGCCAACGCACGGCGTGCCGACAACAACGGCAAGGGTCGCGTGCGCGTGGCCGGCGACGCCGAACTGGCGCGTCGCCTGCAGCAGCTGGCCAAGGGCTTTGACCCGGACTGGCAGCAGCCGTTCGTCAGCGTGTTCGGCGACGTGCTGGGCGTGCAGGTGGCCAACACCCTGCGCAGCGCCCTGCAGCATGCGCGCCAGGGCGCGATCGACCTGGCCCACAGCGCCGCCGAGTTCATCACCGAGGAATCGCGCGACGTGGTGCCTCGTGCCGAGCTGGATGCCTTCCACGACGATGTGGACGTGCTGCGCGATGACGTCGAACGTCTCGGTGCACGCGTGCAGCGCCTGCGGGGTGCCGCATGAAGGCCGTGCTGCGCGCCAGCCGCATCGGCCGGGTGATCCTGCGTTACCGCCTCGACGACCTGCTGCAGGGCACCCCGGCCGAGCGCTGGTTGCGCCTCGCCAAGCCGTTCGTGCCGCGCGCCTCGGCCGACATCGCCGCACAGTCGCGCGGTGCGCGCCTGCGCCTGGCGCTGCAGGATCTGGGCCCGATCTTCGTCAAGTTCGGCCAGATCCTGTCCACCCGCCGCGACCTGGTGCCGCCGGACGTGGCCAATGAACTGACCCTGCTGCAGGACCGGGTCAAGCCGTTCGATGGCGAGACCGCACGCCGCATCGTCGAGGAAGCGCTGGGCCTGCCGGTCAGCGAGGCCTTCGCCAGCTTCGATACCGAACCGCTGGCCTCGGCCTCGATCGCGCAGGTGCACGCAGCGACGCTGGCCGATGGCCGCCAGGTGGTGGTCAAGGTGCTGCGCCCGGGCATCGAGAAGCAGATCGACGCCGATATCGCGTTGCTCAACTCGCTCGCCGCCCTGGTCGAGCGCACCCATCCGCGCGCTGACAAGATCCGCCCGCGCGAAGTGGTGGCCGAAGTCGAGAACACCCTGGCTGCCGAGCTGGACCTGCAGCGCGAAGGCGCCAATGCCAGCGTGCTGCGCCGCTTCTGGGAAAACAGCGACGATCTGTACGTGCCGGAAGTGATCTGGAGCCACACCGCGGAGCGCGCGCTGACCCTGGAGCGCGTGTGGGGTATCCCGTCCGATGACATCGCTGCGCTGGACAAGGCCGGCATCGACCGCAAGGCGCTGGCCGCCAAGGGCGTGCGGGTGTTCTACACCCAGGTGTTCCGCGACAACTTCTTCCACGCCGATGCGCACGCCGGCAACATCTGGGTCGACACCGATCCGGCGCGCCGCGCCAACCCGCGTTTCATCGCGCTGGACTTCGGCATCATGGGCCAGCTATCGCAGGAAGATCAGTACTACCTGGCCGAGAACTTCATGGCCATCTTCAACCGCGACTACCGCCGCATCGCCGAACTGCACGTGCAGGCGCGCTGGATGCCCGACAACGTGCGCATCGATGATCTGGAAGCGGCCGTGCGCTCGGTGTGCGAGCCGTACTTCACCCGGCCGTTGTCGCAGATCTCGCTGGCCGAAGTGCTGATGAAGCTGTTCCGCGTGGCCCAGCGTTACCAGCTGACCCTGCAGCCGCAGCTGATCCTGCTGCAGAAGACCCTGCTGAACATCGAAGGCGTCGGCCGCCAGCTCGACCCGCAGATCGACATCTGGGCGGTGGCCAAGCCGGTGTTGGCAAAGATCCTGCGCGAACGTTACAGCCCGCGCCGGGTGGTACGCGAGATCGGCAAGCGCCTGCCGGAAATCATGACCCATGCACCGGACATGCCGCGCCTGGTGCACGCCTGGCTGACCCAGCAGGTGGAAGGCCGCCACGAACTGTCGATGCGTTCGCGCGACCTGGCCGCATTGGATGCCAGCGTGCAGCGCCTGCAGAAGCATGCGGTCGGCGCGATCACCGGCGTCGGCCTGCTGGCCATCGCTGCACTGATGTATGTGCTGCAGCCGCCGGGCTGGTACTGGGGCGACGTGCCGGCGTGGAGCTGGCTGTCCGGTGCGGTCGGCGCAGTGGCGCTGCTGCGCGCGTGGTGGAAGTAGGCCCCATGCTGCAGGCACTCAAGGACGAACTGGTCCGCTTCGGCGCCGACAACGACGCACGCGAAAGCGAGCGCGGCCGACGAATGCTCAACATCACGCCGGAGACCGGTGAATTCCTGTTGGTGCTGGTGCGCTTCGGCAACACTCGCCGGGTGCTGGAAATCGGTACGTCCAACGGCTATTCCACGTTATGGCTGGCCGAGGCCGCCGCCGCCATCGACGGCCACGTGACGACGCTGGAGTACGCCGAGGACAAGGTGGCGATGGCACGTGACACCTTCGTGCGCAGTGGCCTGGCCGATCGCATCACGCTGGTCCACGACGATGCCGGGCAGTGGCTGGCACAGGCCGCCGATGCCAGCATTGACCTGCTGTTCCTCGATTCGGACCGCGGGCAGTACGCCGGCTGGTGGCCACAGCTGCGCCGCGTGCTGCGCCCGGGTGGCCTGCTGGTGGTGGACAACGCCACCTCACATGCGGAAGAGATGCAACCGCTGCGCGTGCTGCTGGACGCTGATCCGGACTTCAGCACCAGCCTGGTGCCGGTGGGCAACGGCGAGCTGTTGGCCGTGCGCAGCGCCTGACTGCCGCGTTGCCCGCGTCTGATCCGGTAGTGCCGGCCGCTGGCCGGCAACCGCAGCCATCCGACTGCCCGGAGGCAGCCGGCCAGCGGCCGGCTCTACCCCATTCAATGCCCAGCCCCGATAATCCTGCCGTGAGCACCGAACCCGATACCCTCGCCGCGGTCGAGACC
This sequence comes from Stenotrophomonas sp. GD03794, assembly GCF_029842145.1. Taxonomy (NCBI): domain Bacteria; kingdom Pseudomonadati; phylum Pseudomonadota; class Gammaproteobacteria; order Lysobacterales; family Lysobacteraceae; genus Stenotrophomonas; species Stenotrophomonas sp. GD03794. Next base: position 13,321 of record NZ_JAOCFV010000080.1, on the reverse strand, counting down.
GACACCGCGCCCCTGCAGCTGCTGCACCTGGATGAACGCCTGGCCGTGGTCAACAAGCCTGCCGGGCTGATGGTCCACGACAGCAAGCTGGCCCGTGGCGAAGACGACTTCCTGGCCGACCGCCTGCGCGAGCAGCTGGGCCGCCCGATCTTCCTCGTGCATCGCCTGGACCGGGCCACCAGTGGCTGCCTGTTGCTGGCCTTCGACCGCGATACTGCCAGCGCGCTGGGCAAGGCCCTGATGGGCGGCGAAGTGCTGAAGGACTACCTGACGGTCTGCCGGGGCTGGCCGGCCGAGCTCGCCTGGCAGGTCGATCATGATCTGGACGGCGGCCCGGGCAAGCCGGTGAAAAAGCCGGCGATCACCGACTTCCAGCGCCTGGCCACCGGCGAGCTGTCGGTGCCGGTCGGTGAATTCACCAGCTCGCGCTATGCGCTGCTGCGCTGCCAGCCGCAGACCGGGCGCTTCCGGCAGATCCGCCGGCATCTCAAGCACCTCTCGCATCACATGATCGGCGACACCAGCCACGGCGATGGTCGCCACAACCGCATCTTCCGCATGCAGGGCGTGCACCGCATGCTGCTGCACGCCGAGCGCCTGCGATTCCCGCATCCGGAGGGCGGCACCGTGGACGTGCGCGCGCCGCTGGACCGTGAGTTCCAGAAGGCACTGGACCTGTTCGGCTGGCAGGTGGATACCGTTTGACGGTCGTGCCGGCCGCTGGCCGGCAGCTACGCGATTCAAGATGTACTGGGGAACCGGCCAGCGGCCGGCACTACCTCATTTCTTTTCCGGCTCGTTGACGATCGCTTCCAGATCCTTCTGCAGGTCCGCGAACAGCGGCTGCATGCGCGCCTGGATCGCTACCATCACGTTCTGCATCAGCGCCGGGGTCTTGTCCAGCAGGCTCTGGCCGGCCGCGCTCTCGTAGAACTCGGCCATCGCCAGCACGTCTTCCTTGCTGAAGGTCTTCTTGTACAGGTCCACGTACATCGGCCGCAGCTGCTGCCAGGACAGGGCCTGGCGCAGGGTCTGACTGGTCCGCGCCTGGATCCGCTTCAGCTGCTCCTGCTGCTGGGCGTTGAGCTGGCGCTGAGCGGCCACCTGCTGGAACTGCTGCTGCTGCATCGCCTCGATCTGCGGCAGCATGGTGTCGATCATGCTCTGCGCGCGCGAGGCGGACAGCAGGCGGTTGATGTCGCCATCGGTCGGCGGCGCAGCCAGGGCCGGGACGCTGGCCACGGCCAGCGCCAGCAGCAGGGCGGCGCGGCGCAGCAGGGACGGCAGGGCGGGTGCGGTGCGGGTCATGCGGGCTTCCTGCGGTACATGGGACGGCCAGCATACCCGCAGCCAAGGCGAAGGCGGCGTGTTCGGTACCTGATCGGCGGCATACGGGGCGCGATGCCGCACTCCGGTGCGTGGCTGCCGCTACAATGCGCGGATGGGCAGTGGACCGGTCACCATCAGCGCGCAGCTTGAAATCCCCGACGGCGAGATCGTCGAGCGGTTCGTGCGTGCCAGTGGCGCCGGTGGCCAGAACGTCAACAAGGTCTCCACCGCGGTGGAACTGCGTTTCGACGTGGCCAACTCGCCCTCGTTGCCCGAACCGTTGCGCACCCGCCTGCTGGCGCGGCGTGACCGGCGCATGACCGGCGAAGGCGTGCTGGTCATCGATGCGCAACGATTCCGGACCCAGGATCGCAATCGCGAGGATGCGCGCGATCGGCTGGCGGCCTTCATCCAGGCCGGGTTGAGCGTGCCCAAGCCGCGCAAGGCCACCAAGCCGACCCTCGGGTCGAAACTGCGTCGTCTGGACGCCAAACGCGGGCGCGCGCAGATCAAGCGCGGGCGCTCATCACGTGACTGGGAGTGATTGCTTGAACAACCCGACTTCGTTGCTGCCGGCCGTGCCGCCGCAGATGCCGCAGGTCAAACCCAACGCCTTCCTGCGCTGGCTGGCGCGCTGCACCCTGCGCATGGGCGGCTGGAAGGTGACCGGTACCCTGCCTGACATCCCCAGGCTGGTCTTCATCATCGCCCCGCATTCGTCCAACTGGGACGGCCTGTGGGGCATGGCCGCGAAGATCGCGCTGGGCATGAAGGTGAAGGTGCTGGGCAAGGCATCGCTGTTCTGGTGGCCGCTCGGCCCGCTGCTGCACAAGCTGGGCGTGATCCCGCTCGATCGCAGCTCGCCGCAGGGGACGGTGGGCCAGGCGGTGGACCTGCTGCGCAACAACGAGAAGATGTGGTTCGCCATCACGCCCGAGGGCACCCGCAAGGCCGTGAAGGACTGGAAGGCCGGCTTCCTGAAGATCGCGCGGATGGCCGACGTGCCGATCCTGGCCGCGTATTTCCACTACCCGGAAAAGACCATCGGCATCGGCCCGCTGTTCACGCCGACCGGCGATGACGCCGCCGACATGGCCGCCATCCGCGAGTTCTACCGGCCCTGGATCGGCAAGACCCGCGGTACGGTCTGAGCCGGCCGCAGGCCGCCGCATAGACGCCACGTCCGGCACATGCCGGGCGAGCGCGACAGGAGTAGGGTGGAGGGCTGGTATCCCATACCGTCTGCCCAAGGAGCGTTTTACATGTCGCGTACCGTAGTCCTGGCCGCCGCCATCAGCCTGGCGCTGGCGGCCTGTTCCGGCAAGGAGTCCACCCCCGTGTCCGATGCCCAGAAAGCCCCGGCCCAGCAGCCGGCCGAAGCCTCCACCAATCCGCTGCTGAGCGCCAGCACGCTGCCGTTCCAGGCGCCGCAGTTCGACAAGATCAAGGACAGCGACTACCTGCCGGCCTTCGAAGAAGGCATGCGCCAGCACCTGGCCGACGTGCGCAAGATCGCTGACAGCAGCGAGCCGGCCACTTTCGACAACACCATCGTGGCGATGGAGCGCAGCGGCGAGACGCTGAATCGCGTGTCGCGCATCTTCTTCGGCCTGGTCCAGGCCGATACCAACGATGCGCGCCAGAAGATCCAGGAAGAAGTGGCGCCGAAGCTCGCCGCGCACCAGGACGAGATCAACCTCGATCCGAAGCTGTTCGCGCGCGTGAAGTCGCTGTACGACCAGCGTGACACGCTGGAGCTGGACCCGGTGCAGAAGCGCCTCGTCGAGCACTACTACGACGGTCTGGTGCGCGCCGGTGCGCAGCTGTCCGACGCCGACAAGGCCACCCTGCGCAAGCTCAACGTGGAAGAGACCACTCTCTCCACCCAGTTCCACACCCGCCTGGTGGCCGCCACCGCCGCTGCTGCCGTCGTTGTCGATGACAAGGCCAAGCTGGCCGGCCTGGACGAAGATGCGATCAACAACGCTGCGGCTGCCGCCAAGGAACGCAAGCTGGATGGCAAGTTCCTGCTGCCGCTGCAGAACACCACCCAGCAGCCGGTGCTCGGCTCGCTGAGCGACCGCGACCAGCGCGCCGCCGTGCTGAAGGCTTCTGAAACCCGCGCCGAGCGTGGCGATGCCAACGACACCCGGCAGACCGTGCAGCGCCTGGCCCAGCTGCGTGCGCAGAAGGCCAAGCTGCTCGGCTTCGACACCTTCGCCGACTACCAGCTGGGCGACCAGATGGCCAAGACCCCGGCTGCCGCGCTCAAGCTGCTGACCGACACCGTGCCGGCCGCCACCGCCAAGGCCCGCGCCGAGGCCGGCGAGATCCAGAAGGTGATCGACGCGCAGAAGGGTGGTTTCCAGGTCGCTGCCTCGGACTGGGACTTCTACGCCGAGCAGGTGCGCAAGGCCAAGTACGATCTGGACGAGTCGCAGATCAAGCCGTACTTCGAACTGGACAACGTGCTGCAGAACGGCGTCTTCTACGCCGCCACCCAGCTGTACGGCATCACCTTCAAGCCGCGTACCGACATTCCGACCTACAACCCGGACATGAAGGTGTACGAAGTGTTCGACAAGGACGGCACCTCGCTGGCCCTGTTCTACACCGACTACTTCAAGCGTGACAGCAAGTCCGGCGGCGCCTGGATGGACGTGTTCGTCGAGCAGGACGGCCTGACCGGTGCCAAGCCGGTGGTCTACAACGTCTGCAACTTCACCAAGCCGGCCGCCGGCCAGCCTGCGCTGATCAGCTTCGACGACGTCACCACCATGTTCCATGAGTTCGGCCACGCACTGCATGGCATGTTCTCGAACGTGAAGTACCCGTCGATCGCCGGCACCGCCACCTCGCGTGATTTCGTCGAGTTCCCGTCGCAGTTCAACGAGCACTGGGCGCTGGATCCGAAGGTGTTCGCCAACTACGCCAAGCACTACAAGACCGGCGAGGCGATGCCGCAGGAACTGGTCGACAAGATCCTCAAGGCACGCAGCTTCAACCAGGGTTATGCGACCACCGAGTACCTGTCGGCCGCACTGCTCGACCTGGCCTGGCACACGCAGAAGGCTGATGCGCCGCTGCAGGATGTCGGCGCCTTTGAAGCCAGCGCGCTGAAGAAGTTCAAGGTCGACCTGCCGCAGGTTCCGCCGCGTTACCGCACCACCTACTTCGACCACATCTGGGGTGGCGGTTACTCGGCCGGTTACTACGCTTACTTCTGGGCCGAAGTGCTGGACCATGACGCCTACCAGTGGTTCACCGAACACGGTGGCCTGACCGCGGCCAATGGCCAGGAGTTCCGCGACAAGATCCTCTCGCGCGGCAACAGCGTGGAGCTATCGACCCTGTACCGCGATTTCCGCGGCAAGGACCCGTCGGTGGAACCGCTGCTGAAGTTCCGCGGGCTGAAATAAGAAAACGAAAACGGCGGGGGCAACCCCGCCGTTTTTCTTTCTGTGGCGTCGAGCCATGCTCGACGTTCTTCTGTAGAGCCGAGCCCACGCTCGGCTGCGATTCCCGCCCTTGTAGAGCCGAGCCATGCTCGGCTGCCTTTCGATGAAAAACCAGTCGAGCATGGCTCGACGCTACAAACAGCGTTACGTCCCCACGTGCACGCGGTTCGCCTGTTCGGCCAACCCCAGGTGATCCAGCGCGATGTCCAGCGCCAGCACATAGCTCTGTGCACCGTAGCCGGCGGCGATACCCAGGCGCTGGCCGACGCCGGCCGGCAGGCACGGCTCGGCCACTGCGCCGTCGTCATGCACTTCCACATAGGCGTTGTGCAGGTACGGCAGCAGGCGCTGCAGGCGCAGGCTGTTGGCACACGCACCTGGGTCAAGCAGGGTCACCTCGCCGCGGCTGTGGTCGGCCACGCGCAGCGCGTCCAGCAGTTCCTGTTCCGAACCGCAGGCACGGATCGCCACACTGGTACCGGCGTCGATCGCGCGGTGCACCAGCGATTTCAGTACCGGCGCCGGCAGCGGCATCGCCGTGCGGATCAATGCACCGGCTGCTTCCGGGCCACGGATGATGAAGATCGACATGGCTCAGCCCTCCTGTGCCAGGCGGCGGCCGACAATGGCCAGCGACAACGGGTAACCGGCCTGCTGGCTGCGCTGGTCGACCACTACCGCGGCAGGACCATGCTGCAGGCGCAGGCGCGAATCCAGGCCGGGTTCGCTGGGGGCCTGCAGCTCGATGTACTGCGCCGGCAGCCGTTCCAGCGCCGCCTGCAGCGCGTCACCTTCGGCCTGCCATTGCGCCTCGTCGGCGGCGCCGACATCCAGCAGTACCCAGTCGGCCGAGCGCGCCTGCGGCTGGCACAGGCACTGGCGCACTTCGGACAGGCTGGCGCAGTCGCTGCACAGCACGCGATGGCCGCTCAGCTGCGCCGGCAGCTGCGGGCGCGGCGCCGACGGAGACGCGTGGCGGATCACCAGGAGGGTCATACAACACCTTGCGGAATGCGCCCTGTGGCGCGGTGGGCACACGATGCGCGTGCTGCCCGTAAAGGTGCGATGCCCGCTGCCGGGCCGGGGCGTAAAACCTGCGTAACCCGTGTCCGGCGCTACCGGGAACCTGCGGCGCCTGCGTGTGGTCTGATACCGCTATCACCTACCCGGAGCCTGTCATGGATGCTGTTGCCCGCCCTCCCTTTTCCGAACGCGCGCTGGCCTGGCTGAAGAAGGAAGCATTGCCGCTGCTGGTGATGCTCGGCCTGCTCGCCGCCGCCCGCGATACCCTCGCCAACCACTACGTGGTGCCCAGCGGCTCGATGCAGCCGACCCTGCAGCCCGGCGACCGGGTGGTGGTGGACATGCGCGCCTATGGCCTGCGGCTGCCGTTCACCGGCAAGGAACTGATGTCCACCGGCGTTCCGCAGCGCGGTGAAGTGGCGGTGTTCGATTCACCGGCCGACGGCACCCGCCTGATCAAGCGCGTGGCGGCGGTGGCCGGTGACCATGTGCAGATGCGCGAGGGCCATCTGAGCATCAACGGCCAGCCGCTGCAGATCGCCGACCTGCAGGACGTGGAAGCCTTCGGCGAGCGCCGTGCCCGCCTCGACCTGGACATGGGCGGCGGTCCGGACATCGCCGACCTGGTGGTGCCGGCCGGCAAGGTGCTGGTGCTGGGTGACCACCGCGGCAACAGCTTCGACGGTCGTTTCTTCGGCTTCGTCGACGCCGACAAGCTCTACGGCCGCGCCGTGGCGGTGTACTACCGTCGTGGCGACGGTTTCGAGTGGCAGCGCCTGTAAGCTGAATTGATACTTCCTGCATATCAATCCTGACCTATCAGGTTATGGATCGACTGGATGGACGGGCCTAGTCTGAGGCCCGTTCCCTCCCACGCCCGGCCGCCCCCACCGGCCCATCGATCCCATGACTGGCGAAACCGCGGCGGCCCTCGAACGCCGCCCCCCCACTGTCGATCCCATCGCCGAGACCCGCATCCAGCAGGGCACGCCGGCCTTCCGCCGCACCGCGCTGGCGCTGTTCCTGGCCGGCTTTTCCACCTTCGGCCTGCTGTACACCGTGCAGCCGCTGCTGCCGGAGTTCAGCCGTCACTTCGGCGTGTCCGCCGCCGGCAGCGCGATGTCGCTGTCGTTGACCACCGGCACGCTGGCGGTGGCGATGTTGCTGGCCGGCCTGATCTCCGACGCGGTTGGCCGTCGCCCGATGATGATCGCCGCGCTGCTGGCCTCGGCCACGCTGTCGCTATGCACGGCGCTGGTGGATGACTGGACCACGCTGCTGGTGCTGCGCACGCTGCTCGGCCTGGCGCTGAGCGGCGTGCCTGCGGTGGCGATGACCTACCTTGTCGAGGAAATGGACAGCCGCGCGCTGGGCCTGGCGATGGGCCTGTACATCGGCGGCAACGCCATCGGTGGCATGAGCGGGCGCCTGCTGGCCGGCATCATCGCCGACCACTGGGGCTGGCGGTGGGGCATCGGCGTCGTCTCGATCATCGCCGTGGCCAGTACCGTGCTGTTGTGGTTGCAATTGCCGCCGTCGCGGCATTTCCAGGCGCGTCGTGGCGGCCTGCGCCAGTTGCCATCACGCTGGCGCACGCTGTTCGCCGACCCGGGCCTGCCGTGGCTGTTCGCCACGTCCTTCGTGCTGATGGGCGTGTTCGTCACTCTCTACAACTACCTGGGTTACCACCTGCTGGCACCGCCGTACCGCCTCAGCCAGACCGTGGTCGGCCTGATCTTCAGCGTGTACCTGGTGGGCACCTTCAGTTCGGCATGGATGGGCCAGCAGGCCACGCGTTACGGGCGCGGTCGCATCCTGTCGATCTCGTTCGCACTGATTTGTGCCGGCATCGTGCTGTTGGCGATGCCGTGGCTGAGCACGATGGCACTCGGTATCGCGCTGGTGACGTTCGGCTTCTTCGGCGGTCACTCGGTGGCCAGCAGCTGGGTCGGCAGCCGCGCCGGCGCGATGCGCGCCGAAGCCTCGGCGCTGTACCTGTTCGCCTACTACCTGGGTTCGAGCGTGCTCGGTGGTGTGGGCGGCCTGGCCTATGCAGCATGGGACTGGCTGGGTGTGTGCCTGTTCGCCGCCGTGCTGACCCTGATCGGCGGTGGCATCGTCTGGGCGCTGCAGCAGCACGCCCCGCAGCCGGTGACGGCGTGAACCTGCTCTGGTAGATGCCGACCTTGGTCGGCGCTGTGGCCGTGGGCCAACCAAGGTTGGCCGCTACCGGGTGGGTTGCACCTCACCCTTCCGCGAACGCCTCACGCAACAGCCCGGCGAAGTTGCGGATCAGCGGCGTCACCCCCTCACGGTGCCACGCCAGCTGCACTTCCGAATGCGCACCGGCATCGGCCAGCGCGACGAAGCGCGCGCCTTCCACCCGGATGTGATCGCAGGACGACGGCAGGATCGCCGCACCCAGGCCAGCAGCGGCCAGACTGATCAGCGTTGACGCCTCACCGGCCTCCTGCACGATACGCGGGGTGAAGCCCGCCGCCGCACACAACGCGATCATGTGGTCATGGATGCCCGCACCGGCACTGCGCCGGAATGCTACGAACGGCTCCTGCGCGAAGTCGCGCAGCGACAGCGTGCCCTGTTTCGACAGTCTGCGCAGGGCAGGGTGATCGGCATGCACGATCAACGCCAGCGGATCGACGAACAGACTGTGGGCCACCAGTTCCGGCGGCAACGCGCGCTTGCGGATGATGCCCACGTCCAGGCTGCCATCGAGCAGTGCATCGATCTGCTGCAGGGTGTTCATCTCGCTCAGCTGCAGCCGCACCTGCGGGTACTGCTGGCGGTAGCGCAGGATCGAACGCGGAATCTGCGGCGACAGCGGCGTGGCGCGGGTCAGCCCGATACGCAGCTCACCCTGCTCGCCGCGCTGCGCGCGCTGCACCTCGTCCACCGCCGTTTCCACCTGCTGCACGATGGCGCGTGCACGTTCCTGCAGCAGCTCACCGGCAGGCGTCAGCTGCACACGACGATGGCTGCGCACGAACAGGCGCGCACCGATCAGATCTTCCAGCTGGCGGATCTGCTGGCTGAGCGGCGGCTGCGACATACCCAGCCGCTCCGCCGCCTGTCCGAAGTGCAGCGTATCGGCAACGGCAAGGAAGTAACGCAGATGGCGGAGTTCGATGGACATGGGGCCAGTTTATTCATCGCCAGCCGGAAATGGGGTCAGAGCCCGTTGCGCAGCAACGGGATCCGACCCCGCCAGATCGCGGCCAACTGTCGAAGGCGGGGTGGGTCCGGTTGCGGGGGCGTGAGCCGCATGGATGCGGCGACCGAGCTTACATGGACGTACTTGCAGCGTCCCCCGCAACCGGATCCACCCCGCCATCCCACGGAATGCCCGCTTTTGACGTTGACGTTGACGTTGATTCGGCAGGTGCAGGGCGCAGCCCTGCCGCACACACTCACCGTTCCGAATGCCCGCTCTGGTCGTAATCGCGCGGACTGAACAACTCCGGCTGGATCAGCTCGATGAACGCCCGCGCCTGCGCCGACAACGCCTTGCCCCGGCGCACGATCACCCCGTAACTGCGTTCCGGGAACCAGCGCTTCATCGACCGCGCCGCCAGCCGCTCGCGGTCGGCCTCGTTCAGGCACAGCGCCGGCACGATGGAAATACCCATGCCCATCGCCACGTACTGCTTGATCACCTCCCAGCCGCCCACCTCCAGCGCCACGGTGTAGGCGATGCGGTGGCGCTGGAAGACCTGGTCCACCAGGCGGTAGGTGATCTGCCGCTTGGGCGGCAGCACCAGCGGATAGCGCGCGATGTCGGCCAGTTCCAGCTCGCCGCCACTGGCCAGCGGATGGTCGCGCGGCGCGATCAGCACCTGCTCGAAGCGGTAGGCCGGGGCGTAGCTGAGGTCGGCCGGCACGTCTGTCATCGAACCGATCGCCAGGTCGGCGGCGTCCTCGCGCAGCAGGTCGGTGCCGTCGGCGCTGATCGCGTTGTGCAGGGTCAGGCGCACGTCCGGATGATGCAGACGGAAGCGTTCGACGATCTTCGGCAGCAGGTACAGGATGGTCGAGCTGTTGGCGGCGATGTTCAGCTCGCCCGCGTCCAGGCCGCGCACCTTGTCGCGGAACCGCGCCTCCAGCCCGTCCAGGTTCTCCACCAGCGGCTGTGCCATTTCGTACAGCAGCTGGCCCTCGCGGCTGGGCACCAGGCGGCGCCCGCTGCGCTCGAACAACGGCACCCCCAGCTCTCGCTCCAAGGCCTGCAACTGCAGGCTGATCGCAGGCTGGCTGACGAAAAGCGCCTCAGCCGCCCGTGAGACCGACCCCAGGCGCACGGTCTGGCAGAACGCGCGCAGCGGCTTCAGCCGGTCGGATTTGTAGGAAAAACGCGGACTTGGCGGGGGGCGTGTGCTCATCGTGTCACAAGTATTAGCACAACTTATGTAGAGCATTGCAAAAACTGTTTTGCCAAATACTCGGCGCCGACGGCACCGTGGAGGCGTTCCCCACCGCTGGAGTCGCCCCATGTCCGCCGTCGCTTCCGCTGTTCCCACCCCCGCCAGCAAGGCCACCCCCGGTATCGCCCTGGCGACCCGCGTGGCCGGCCAGGACACCCTGCTGCCGGCGCCGCTGCTGGCCCTGCTGGTGTCGCTGCACCGCGCGGTGGAACCGGGCCGACAGGCACGGCTGCAGGCCCGTCGGGAGCGTCAGGCGTTCTTCGACCAGGGCGGCCTGCCGGACTTCCGCGAAGACACCACCGCGATCCGCAGCGGCGACTGGCGTGTTGCCCCGCTGCCGGCGGCGCTGCAGGACCGCCGCGTCGAGATCACCGGCCCGACCGACCCGAAGATGGTCATCAACGCGCTGAACTCCGGCGCCAAGGTGTTCATGGCCGACTTCGAGGATTCGACCTCGCCGACCTGGCGCAACCTGCTGGCCGGGCAGCAGTCGCTGGCCGCCGCGGTGCGTGGCGATCTCGAGTACACCGCACCGGCATCCAACGGGAAGGCCGGCAAGCACTACAGCCTGCGCCCGTTCGACGAACAGGCGGTGCTGATCGTGCGCCCGCGCGGCTGGCACCTGGACGAGAAGCACGTGCGCATCGATGGCCAGTTCATCGCTGGTGGCCTGTTCGACGCGGCGGTGTTCGCCTTCCACAACGCCCGCACCCTGCAGGCGAAGGATCGCGGCCCGTATTTCTACCTGCCCAAGCTGCAGAGCATGGAAGAGGCGGCGCTGTGGGAGACCGCGCTGTCGCACATCGAAGGGATGCTCGGCCTGCCGCATGGCCAGATCAAGGTGACCGTGCTGATCGAAACGCTGCCGGCGGTGTTCGAGATGGACGAGATCCTGCACGCGCTGCGTGACCGCATCGTCGGCCTGAACTGCGGGCGCTGGGACTACATCTTTTCGTACCTGAAGACCTTCCGCCGCCACGCCGACCGCGTGCTGCCCGAACGCGGCCAGGTGACCATGACCCAGCCGTTCCTGAAGGCGTATTCGGAGCTGCTGATCCAGACCTGCCACCGCCGCGGTGCGCATGCGATGGGCGGCATGGCCGCGCAGATTCCGATCAACAACGATGCCGCCGCCAACGAGCAGGCGATGGCCCGCGTGCGCGCCGACAAGCTGCGCGAGGTCACTGCCGGCCACGACGGTACCTGGGTGGCGCACCCGGCGCTGATTCCGGTGGCGATGGCGATCTTCGACGAACACATGCCCGGTGCGAACCAGCACAGCGTGCTGCGCCAGGATGTGCGCGTCGGCCGCGACGAACTGATCGCGCGACCGCCCGGCACCATCACCCGCGCCGGCTTCGAAGGCAACGTGGAAGTCTGCGTGCGCTATCTGGCGGCGTGGCTGGATGGCAACGGCTGCGTGCCGATCCACCACCTGATGGAGGACGCGGCCACCGCCGAGATCAGCCGCAGCCAGCTGTGGCAGTGGCTGCATACGCCGGGCCAGCAGCTGGACGATGGCACTGCGATCGATCTGGCGTTGCTGGATTCCACCCTCTTGCAGCTGCCGGCACGGCTGGGCGATACCGCCGCGCTGCCCGGTGGTGCACGCATCGGCGAGGCCATCACCCTGCTCGGCGAACTGAGCCGCAGCGAAGAACTGACCGATTTCCTGACCCTGCCGGCCTACGCGCGCATCGACTGATCGCCGCCCGCGTTTCCCGCCGTTTCCCTCCCCGCTGCACGCACGAACCGAACTGGAGAAAGACATGAGCAAGCTGCCCACTGCCGAACAGATCCAGCACGACTGGGATACCAACCCGCGTTGGGAAGGCATCCAGCGCAACTACAGCGCCGCCGACGTGGTGCGCCTGCGCGGCACCGTCCACATCGAGCATTCGCTGGCCCGCCTGGGCGCAGAGAAGCTGTGGGCGTCGCTGCATGAGCGCGAGTTCGTCAACGCGCTCGGTGCATTGACCGGCAACCAGGCCATGCAGCAGGTCAAGGCGGGCCTGAAGGCGATCTACCTGTCCGGTTGGCAGGTGGCGGCCGACGCCAACCTGGCTGGGCAGATGTACCCGGACCAGTCGCTGTACCCGGCCGATTCGGTGCCGGCGGTGGTCAAGCGCATCAACAACACGCTGCTGCGCGCCGACCAGCTGCATCACGCCGAAGGCAAGGACGACATCGATTTCCTGCAGCCGATCGTGGCCGATGCGGAAGCCGGTTTCGGCGGCGTGCTCAATGCGTTCGAACTGATGAAGGCGATGATCGAGGCCGGTGCCGCCGGCGTGCATTTCGAAGACCAGCTGGCCTCGGTGAAGAAGTGCGGCCACATGGGCGGCAAGGTGCTGGTGCCGACCCGCGAGGCGATCGAGAAGCTCAACGCTGCGCGCCTGGCCGCCGACGTGCTGGGCGTGCCGACCCTGCTGGTGGCACGTACCGATGCCGAAGCCGCGGATCTGCTGACCAGCGACATCGATGGCAACGACAAGCCGTTCGCCACCGGCGAGCGCACGGTGGAAGGCTTCTACAAGACCCGCAACGGCCTGGACCAGGCGATCAGCCGTGGCCTGGCCTATGCGCCCTACGCCGACCTGGTGTGGTGCGAGACCGGCAAGCCGGACCTGGAGTTCGCACGCAAGTTCGCCGAGGCGATCCATGCCAAGTTCCCGGGCAAGCTGCTGGCCTACAACTGCTCGCCCAGCTTCAACTGGAAGAAGAACCTGGACGACGCCACCATCGCCAAGTTCCAGCGCGAGCTGGGCAGCTACGGCTACAAGTTCCAGTTCATCACCCTGGCCGGCTTCCATGCGCTGAACTACGGCATGTTCAATCTGGCCCACGGCTACGCGCGCCGCCAGATGAGCGCGTTCGTCGAGTTGCAGGAAGCCGAGTTCGAGGCGGCAGAGCGCGGCTTCACCGCGGTCAAGCACCAGCGCGAGGTCGGCACCGGCTACTTCGATGCCGTGACCCAGGCGATCCAGCAGGGCCAGTCGTCGACCACTGCGCTGACCGGCTCGACCGAGGAAGAGCAGTTCCACGGCGGGCGCAGCGAACGCGCGGCGTGAT
>NZ_JAOCFV010000008.1:0-118876 GCF_029842145.1 Stenotrophomonas sp. GD03794 | reverse complement strand
TCCCGCAACCGGACCCACCCCGCCATCCCACGGAATGCACGCTGTTGCTGTTGCTGCTGCCGGCCAGCGGCCGGCACTACCGCGGGTGCAGGGCTGCAAGCCCTGCCGCCCCCCTACTTTGCCTGCTCGCAGAATTTCTGCCGGTACTCGAGCGCCTTCGGCATCAGTGCCTGCAGGTTCTGGATACGGGTACCCGGATTCGGGTGGGTCGAGGCGAACTCCGGCGGTGACTGGCCACCGCTGGCCTGGCCCATGCGCTGCCACAGCGGTACCGCCTCGCGTGGATCGAAGCACGCTGCCGCGGCCAGCATCAGCCCCACTTCATCCGCCTGCGTCTCGTGGCTGCGCGCATACGGCAACAAGTAACCGTAGCCCATCGCCGACATCATCATCTGTTGCTGCTGTGCATCCATGCCGCTGGCGGCGCCGGCCATCTGCCCGATCTGGGTCAGCTTCTGCTGGGCCATGCGCTGTGCACCATGGCGCAGCAGTGCATGGGCGATCTCGTGGCCCATCACCACCGCCATCGCATCGCGCGTACGCGCCACCGGCACCAGCCCGGTGTAAACGGCCATCTTGCCGCCCGGGAGGCAGAACGCATTGGCCTGCTCGGACGGGATCACATTCACTTCCCACTGGAAATCCCGCGCGAAGTGCGCCGGCTGCACGCCATGCTCCTGTGCCAGCGCGGTCTCCACCACGTCGACCTTGGCGATCAGCCGCTGGGCGATGTCGCGCACGTCGCGCGCGATCGGTGCGTTCGGATCCATCGGCCGTTCCTGCGACAGGATCTGCTGGTAGGCCTGCAACCCCAGCGCCGTCTCCTGGCGCGCGTCCAGGCTGCTGTCGATCATCACCTTCTCACCGGTATAGGGATCGACCGTGCGGTTGGAAAACCAGTAGAACACCGCGTAGCCGGCAGCCAGCAGCAACACCCACCAGCGGATGTTGCCGAACAGGCCGCGCCGTTGCGGGCCTTGCGGCGAGCGGGAGAAGGGATCATTGCGCATCGGGCGGTCTTCCGGCAGGTCCCGCCGGCTGGCGGGCACGGCGCAATCTTAGTGCGCCGATGCCCGCAGCGGGTGAAGCCCGGCGCCGCTCAGATGCCGCGTACCAGGCGGAAGCCGATGCGCGCGTTGGTGGTGTCCGAATCCTGTGACTGCCGCCAGGCGGCACGGGTCTGCTCCGGCGCATTGGCCCAGTTGCCGCCGCGGATCACCCGTGCGCGGCAACCCGGGTTGAACCAGGCGGCACCGTCAGACGGCGCGCGCCGGTAGCTGGCATGCCAGCAGTCGGCCACCCACTCGCTGAGGTTGCCACCCATGTCGTGCAGGCCGAAGGCATTGGCCTGGAAACTCCCTACCGGAGCCGGCCCCCACCAGCCATCGCCATAGCCGATGAAGGCGTTGTGCCAATGCCGGCCCGAAGGAGAAACGTCCTTGCTGCCAGTGAAGTTGCCGCTGCCAGGCGGCGGCGTGCCGGCGTCGCCCCACGGATAGCGGCCGCTGCTGCCGGCGCGCAGTGCATATTCGAACTCGGCCTCACTGGGCAGCCGGTAGCTGCGCCCGGTCTGCTCGGACAGCCACGCCGCGTAGTTCTCGGCATCGCGGATGCTGACGTGCATCACCGGCGAATTGGCCATCGCGCGGCCACCGTCGTAGTCCGAGCGCCAGTCCACGCCGCTGCGGCGGATGAAGTTGCCGCTACGCTCGTCATAGACCACCGAATGGCCCCGCCGGGTCGCGCGCGGGCGCGCATTGGATGCCTTCACGTAGCGTTCGAAATCGCTGACCGTGACCTCGGTGATCGCCATCGCGAAGCCACGATCGAAGCGCACATAGTGCGAAGGGCGCTCGGAATCACTGGATCCCGGTTCGGCATCACCGGCACCCATCTGGAAGCCGCCATGTGGCACCACCACCATCTGCGGCCCGCGCCCGCCATCGCGCATGGCATCGCTGAACACCTGCCCCGGGCGGAAGCTGCCGTAATGGGTAGCCAGGTCGATGCGCTCCCGCAGCTGGCCCACCACCGCGTCGCCCGGCAGCGCGATGCGCAAGGCCTCGGCCAGCTTCTCGCGGGCCGGCTTCAGGCCCTGCGGCGTGGCCAGGTCACGCAGACCGTCATCGCGCAGCTGCAGCAATGCCGCCGCACGGATCTGCTCGATGCGCTCGAACGCGTCGGCGATGGTCGGCGACGAATCGCGCACCTTGCTCGCTTCGGCCAGCCAGGTGCCGGCGCTGGCGAAATCGCGCGTGCGTGCAGCGTCCTCGGCACGGCGGATCAACCCGCTTTCGGCTGCGGCCAGTCCCTGCCGTGCGCGGCTGTTGTCCTCATCCAGTGCCAGTGCCTCACGGAAGTTGCCGATGGCCCCATCCCCGTCTTCACCGATCCGGTCCGAGCGCAGGTCCTCTTCGCCGGCGCGGTTGTAAGCCACCACGCGCTGGGCAAGCTCCACCCGTCCCTGCAGCGCACGCACCTTTTCGTCCTTTGGCGCCAGCGTCAGCAACACCAGCGCCTGGCGGCTGGCCTCGGCCAGCGCCTCACGCTGCTTCAGCGGCCGCACCAGCAGGGCGTCGGCCTGCTGCTGCAGGCGCTGGCGGGCACGTTGCAGGCCCAGCCGGGCCTGGCGGTCATCCGGGTCCTCTTCCTGCACGGCCAGCCACAACGGAATGGCGGCATCGGCATCCTCGTAGAGCCGGCCGTCGGCAAAGGCCTGTTCGGCCGCACGCCGCAACTGGGCAAGGCTGCGGCCCTGCCGGTCCACCCTGGGGGGCGTCCACTGCTGCACATCCTCGGCGGCATCCTCACCGCCAATGGTCACGCTGCCCTGCCCGGCCTGTGGGCTGGCATCGGTGCCGGTTTCGACGTCCTCGGCCTGCCGCGTGGCCCCACTGGCCGCCCGGTCCGCCGTCGCGGGCGGCGACGGCGTGCAGCCGGCCAGGGCGACGGCCAGCGCGGTGCACAGCACGGGCGACAACGGAAAACGCAAGCAGAGCCTCCTTCGGCACGGACGCGGATCGACGTTAGGCTATTCTCCCCTGCCTGAGCAAACCCGAGTAGTAGGCCCTGACCCGTGGCAACCTGGATCACCACCCCCGCCGAGCTGGATGCGTACTTCCAGCAGCGCCCGACCCGCATCGGCCTGGACACCGAATTCATCCGTGAACGCACCTTCTGGCCGCAGCTGGCGCTGGTGCAGATGGCGGTCGGCCAGGACATCCTGCTGATCGATCCGCTGATTCCGGGCATGCCCGAGGCGCTGGCGCCGTGGCTGGCCGATGAATCGATCATCAAGGTGATGCACAGCGCCAGCGAAGACCTGGTCGCCTTCAAGTGGGCCTGCGGCGTACTGCCACGGCCGCTGTTCGACACCCAGATCGGCGCCTCGCTGGCCGGCATCGGCGGTGGCATGGGCTACCAGAAGCTGGTGGCGGAAATCACCGGCGTCGCACTGGCAAAAGGTGAGACCCGCTCGGACTGGATGCGCCGACCACTGTCGGAGTCGCAGCTGCAGTACGCCGCCGACGACGTCGAACACCTGTTCGCACTGCACGACGCCATCGATGCCAGGCTGCAGGCGCTGGGTCGCCAGCAGTGGCTGCATGACGACGGCGAGCGCCTGCTGGCCAGCGTTGCCAATGACGAGGACCGCTGGCCACACCTGTCGATGCGCTCGGCACAGTTCCTCGACGCCGCCGCACAGCATCGCCTGTTGCGCCTGCTGCGCTGGCGCGATGTGCAGGCGCGCAGCAGCGACCGCCCACGCAGCTGGATCCTGGACAACGAACTGGCCGCCACGCTGGCACGCACGCCACCGGCCGATGCCGCCGCGCTGGGCCAGCTGTTCGAGCAGTTCCCGAAGGCACCGCGCAAGCTCGCTGGCGCCGTGTGGCAGGCGCTGGAGACGCCGCTGGCCGATGAGGCCGACGCCCCGCTGGCGCTGCCGGCCAACGACAGCAACAAGCAAGCGCTGAAGAAGCTGCAGGATGCCGTGGCCGAACGCAGCCGCGAGCTGGGACTGCCGGATGGCATCCTTGCCTCGCGCAAGCACCTGGAAAGCTATCTGGAACGTCGCCAATGGCCCGCCGCACTGGCCGGCTGGCGCCAGCAGGAACTGGAGTCGCGCCTGCAGGCACTGCTGCCGGCACGCTGACACTGCGGGCGCCGGCACTGTGCCGGCGCCCGTAACACGCAGAATGAGCATCTGCCACGCTTGCCGACGCGAGCGCGGGACTGTCCAATAGCGTCCCCGCCAATGTTGGATTGCATCAGATGACAAATGGAGTTGCGAAGGACGGCCTCTCCGCCGCGGACCTGGCCTGGCGCACAGGGGCGCGCGCTGCCTTGCAGGCGAAGCGCTACTCCGAACTGGACGCGCAGCTGGCGCCGCACGAACAAGCCTGGCTGGGCGGCGAACGGCCACTCCCCGGCATCCGCTGGCGCCTGCGCAACCTGCAGGATCCCACCCTGACCCTGGATGAGCGCCTGCAGCAGGCACAGCAGTGGGTCGCCGCCGCCCCCCACAGCTACTACGCCCATCTGCGCCTCGGTGCCTGCTGGGAAGAAGCGGCCGGTGCCCTGCGCAGCGCCGATGTGGCCGCGCTGGTGGAAGACAGCCAATGGCTGGCGGCGCAGCTGGCCCGCGACCATGCCGTGCATGCCTACCTGCAGGCGATTCCGCTGTCGCCACGACCTGCGTTGGCGCTGGATGGCATCAAGCGCATCACCAGCTACCTGCGCGAACCGAACTGGCTGCGTGCGCTGCAGGCCGGGGAGCCCGCCGCATCCGATGACGCCGCGCTGGCCGAGCACTACCCTCAAGCCTGGCCACAGGCATTGCAGCTGCTGTCGCGCTTCGGTGCGCCGTTGCAGACGCTGCCGGATACGCTGCCCCCGTTGCTGCGCGAGCGCAGCCAGGACGATTTCGACGCACCGCTGGCGTACTGGATGCGCCTGGTGCTGGAGCAGCGCCCGGACGATCTGGCCACGCTGGAAGACACCCTGTACTTCCTGTACCCGCGCTGGGGCGGCAGCCATGAGGCGATGGAGAACTTCATCGAGGGTGGCTGGTGCCGTGGCCTGGAACTGGCGCAGAGCAACGCGCTGCGCTGGCACAAGGAACAGGACTGGATGGGCGATCTGCCCCACCGCGAGGATGCCGACGCCGTGGCCGCGCACGAGCGCGCGTACGCGCAGATCCTCGACTGGCACCTGGACCGCAACCTGCGCGCGCAGGTGCTGGCCCAGCGTGCCGGGCTGCGCTACCGGCTTGGCCGCGTTGAAGACATCGAAGATGTCGTGCAGTGGGATCCGCACCACATGCAGGCCGTGCTTGAAGATCTGCAGCAGGCATGGGCACTGGACCGCGATGTGGTCCTGCATGAGGGGCTCAGCAACCTCGAGGCCTGCACCTGGTTCGCCCATGTCGACGGTGCCGAAGCACTGTTCGCACAGGTGGTGGACTATGCCGCGCGCGAAGGCGATTCGGCGATCGGCCTGCTCTGGGCCGCCACCGCCATCGAGCATGGCCTGCTCGGCCAGGCCAGCGACCCGACGCGCGCCAGTATCCTGCTGCAGCGCGCGTTGAAGCTTGCGCAGCAGGACAACACCTCGGCGGTGACGTTCGCCGCCAACCTGTTCTGTGATGTTTCGCAGGCCGCGGGCCTGTCACTGCTGCAGCGCATGGCTGAAACCGGTGACGCTGGTGCGATGTCGGCGCTGTGCGACCTGTACAAGGGCCGCCTCGGTGGCCGCGACCAACCGCAGTTCGCCGATGCGGAAAAGGCCGCCTACTGGCAGGAGCGTGCGGTGGAAGGCGGCGACCTGATCGCCACCTACAACCTGGCCGTGCGCCTCGTCGCCGCAGGCGGCGCGGAGAATGAAGCGCGTGCGCGCGAGCTGTACCTGCGCTGCTTGGATGAGGCCGAGGCCGGCGAGCGGGTGTGGGGCCCGACCTGCCGCAACCTGGCCTGCCTGGCGCTGGATGGCCAGAATGACGCGCACAAACGCGAAGCGGTCGAGCGCGCATTGATTCCGCTGTGGTGGCGCGGTGACGACGACGACAAGCTGTGGGCATCAGGCTACCTGGCCGACATCTACCACGTCGGCAACGGCGTCCCGGCCAATGCATTCCTCGCCCTGACCTGGCTGCAGCGTGCCAGCGAGATCGATCCGGAGTATGTGGACGTGGTGCGCATGGCGCCGCTGATCAACGGCGAGGGTCGCTGGTTCGGTGCCAGCCGCGCACGCAAGCAGCAGGAACAGGACCGCCAGCAGGTGGACAGCGCCACCTGGGCCCTGACCTTCGGCCAGCGCAGCCAGGACAGCAACCTCACTGCGGTCTGAACCAACGAAAAGGGCGGCCCGGTAATCCGGGCCGCCCTTTTCATTCCAGCAGCGCGATGGCGGGACGGCCCGCCACCGCGACAGCGCATTACCAGTTCATGTTCAGCGAGACACCCACGGTGCGCGGCTCGTTGTAGACCGCGGCCATGTAGTTCTCGATCACACCCTTGAGGTTCTTCTCGTTGGTGATGTTGCGCGCGAACAGCGCCACTTCGTAGGCACCGTAGTTGCCCGAGTAGCCGATCTTCAGGCCACCCTCGAAGTCACCCTTGGAATTGAACTCCTTGCTGTCGTACAGCACGAAGCTGGTGTAGCCCTGCTTGTTCCAGTCGGTGGAGACGAACATGGTGCCGGCATCGCTGACCGGGAAGTCATAGCGGGCGGCCAGGTTGACGTTGTACTTCGGCGCGTTCGGCAGCGGGTTGCCGTCGATCTGGGCGAAGGTGTTGGCACCGACCTTGATGGTCGGGTCATTCACCGTGCACACCACCTGGCCGTTGAGGCCGCAGACCTGCGCATACACGCGCTTGTCCTTGATCTCGCTGTGCAGCAGGCTCAGGCCGGCGCTCAGGGTCAGGTTCGGGATCGGGCGCAGCTCCATGTCGGCTTCGAAACCGTAGGCCTTGGCCTTGTCGGCGTTGAACAGCACGCCGTTGCCGTCCGAATCGTTGCCGTTGAGCTGGATGTCGTTGACGGTGTAGGTGAACGCGGTGGCGTTCAGGCGCAGGCGGTTGTCCCACAGGCTGCTCTTCACGCCCGCTTCCCAGGACAGGATGGTCTCGGAATCGGCGGTGGTGAAATCGGCATTGAACACCGCCGAACGGCCCTGGATGGTCGGGCCGCGGAAGCCGCGTGCGACCTTGGCGTAGACGCTCACGTCCGGCGTGATCTGGTACATCGCGCTCAGATCCCAGCTCGGGGTGGTATCGGACATCTTGACGTCGGTGCGGCCCTTGTAAGTGACCACGCCGGCGGCGGTATCAGCGGTCTTCAGCAGACGGGTGTGCTTCTCGTCCTTGGTCTGGCGCAGGCCGGCGGTGACGGTGAACTTGTCGGTGAAGGCGTAGCTGATCTGGCCGAAACCGGCCCACGAGGTGTTCTTGTTGCGCAGGCGCACCCAGTTGTTCGGGTTGCGTGCCGCGCCCTGCAGGAACCACGCGCGCTGGTAGAAGTCGGTGGTGTCGCTGCCGTTGAAATAGAACGCACCGGCCTGCCACTGCAGGGCGCTGTCGTCATGGCTGGCCAGGCGGAACTCCTGGGTCCACTGGTCCAGGTCGCGGATGCGGCCCATCGACTGGCCGTAGCCGTTCGGCACCCCGTTGACCGGGAAGTTCACCGCAGCGCCGCCGTCGGTGTCGCCGCGGCTGTAGCCGGAGGTGGTTTCGTAGGCGGTGATCGAGGTGAAGTCGATCGCGCCGAAGTCGTAACGTGCCTTCACCGAACCACCGTAGGTCTTGTAGGCCTGCGGGTTGTTGTCGGCTTCGTCGTAGGCGACCTTGTCGCGCGGCACGTCGGTCTTGTTCGAGCCCTTGGTCAGCGCACCGCGCAGGAACAGGGTCGAGGTGCCCTCGTAATCACGGGCGTGGGCCGAGGCCAGGATCGAGAACTGGTCGCTCGGGGTCAGCAGCAGCTGCGCACGCACGTTGCGGTCATCGAAGCCGCCCATGGCGTTCTTCTTCGGGCTGACCGTGCCGTCGGCGCTCGGGCCCTTGTAGGTGTTGTCGACGTAGTCGTCGCGGTGCTGGTACAGGGCCGACACGCGGAACGAGGCGATGTCGTTGATCGGGCCGCCGAAGCCGCCGTCGATCGACACGCTGTTGTAGGTCGCATAGCTGGCGCTGACGCGGCCGGTGTAGTCCTGGGTCGGCTTCAGGGTATCGAACTTGATGATGCCGGCGGTGGTGTTGCGGCCGAACAGCGAGCCCTGCGGGCCGCGCAGCACTTCCACCTGGTCCACGTCATAGACCGGGTTGGACTTCAGCACCACGTGTTCCAGCACCACGTCGTCCTGGATGATCGACACCGGCTGCGAGGCACCCAGGTAGAAATCGATGTTGCCCAGGCCGCGGATGTAGAAGCGCGGGAAGATGCGGCCGGTGGTGGTTTCCGCATACA
Organism: Stenotrophomonas sp. GD03794; assembly: GCF_029842145.1. Lineage (NCBI taxonomy): Bacteria > Pseudomonadati > Pseudomonadota > Gammaproteobacteria > Lysobacterales > Lysobacteraceae > Stenotrophomonas > Stenotrophomonas sp. GD03794. The sequence goes on along the minus strand of NZ_JAOCFV010000008.1, from coordinate 110,413 downwards.
GGCTCGGCACGCGGCCGGACAGTGCCAGCAGGGTGTCGTCGCCGCCGGCGGTGAAGTCGCGCATGCGCTCGCCCTGCACCACGCCGACCGAGACCGGCACTTCCTGCAGGTTCTGCTCGCGGTGTTCGGCGGTCACGGTGATCGTGTCCAGGCCGGTCGGGGTCGGCGCGCTATCCTGCGCGGCGGCACCGAAGCTGTCGACCAGGGCCAGGCCAGCACAGGCCAGGGCCAGCGGGTGGCGGCGGAAGGAAACGAAGGAAGACGACATACCCGACAGGCGGCGGGAATCGGAATGGGAGGGCATGAAATGCTCTGAGGAGGCGTCCGTGCGGCCTGCGCGAGCCGGGCGGCAAAAAGGAGGACAACTGCGCAAGCCGCCATTATCCCCCAAATTGTTACGATTTCGTTGCGCAGCACCCAAACCCGGCGAAACAAGCGGTTTCGGCACAGTCAGCCAGCACCGCCTGGGGTCAGATCCGTTTCCCAAGGGGAAACGGATCTGACCCCGGATCTCAGGGCAACGGGGTCAGCGCGATATCGACCATCGCCAGCAGTCGCTCGCGGCTGATGCCGTCGCGGGCCTGCACCGAGATGCCGTGCAGCACCGTGGCGAAGTGATCGCCCAGTGCCTGCACCGCCACATCGCCGGCCAGCTGCCCTTCGGACTGCGCCTGCTGCAGGCGCGCGATGATCGCCGCCGTACGCTGGCGACGATGGCTGGCCAACCAGTCCCGGACGCCCTCGCCATCGGGCGAGACGCTGCTGGCCGAAGACACCACCAGGCAACCGTGCGGCCGCCCACGCCGGGTGTAGGTCAACACGGCGTCACGCAGCATGGACCCGATCGCCTCGCGCAGCGTTGCCTGCTCCAGCGCGCGCGGCGCGAAGCCGCCCTCGCCGTCCTCGTACAGCGCAACGGCTTCGCGGAACAACTGCTCCTTGCTGCCGAACGCGGCGTAGATGCGTGCAGAGGCGATGCCCAGTGCCTCGACCAGTGCCGACATCGACGTGCCTTCATAACCGTGCTGCCAGAACAGCAGCATCGCCTTGCGCAACGCCTGGTCCCTGTCGAATTCGCGCGGTCGCCCTGCCATCTGCCTGCCTGCTCCAGTGAGGCGCGCAGTGTAACGCGGGTGTTGACCGCCGCGAGGGTCACGCCTATTCTTTGTTGATCGACAAACAATTGGAGCAACACATGCAGACCCTCAAGGGCCCCAGCCTGCACCTGGCGCAGTTCGCCGGCGACCAGGCCCCGTTCAACAGCCTCGCCGGCATTGCCGCGTGGGCCGCCGGCCATGGCTTCAAGGCCTTGCAGATTCCCGCGTGGGATGCACGCCTGTTCGACCTGGCCACCGCCGCCGACAGCCAGGACTACTGCGATGACATCCGCGGCACACTGGCCGAGCACGGCCTGCAGGTCAGCGAACTGACCACCCACATCCTCGGCCAGCTGGTGGCCGTGCATCCGGCCTACGATGAACTCTGCGATGGCTTCGCCCCGGAAGCACTGCGCGGCAATCCGAGGGCGCGCAGCGAATGGGCGCAGCAGCAGCTGCACCTGGCCGCCCGTGCCTCGCGACGGCTCGGCCTGCAGGACATGGGCACCTTCTCCGGCTCGTTCGCTTGGCCGTACCTGTTCCCGTTCCCGCAGCGCCCGCCGGGCCTGATCGACGCGGCGTTCGACGAACTGGCACGACGCTGGCGGCCGATCCTCGATACCTGCGAGGACAACGGCATCAACCTCTGCTATGAGATCCATCCCAGCGAAGACCTGCATGACGGCACCAGCTTCGAGCGCTTCTTCGAACGCGTCGGCCAGCACGAGCGCTGCCGAATCCTGTTCGATCCCAGCCACTTCGTCCTGCAGCAGCTGGACTACCTGGAGTACCTGGACATCTATCACCCGCTGATCCGCATGTTCCACGTCAAGGATGCGGAGTTCCGCCCCAGCGGCCGCCAGGGCATCTATGGCGGCTATGCCGACTGGACCGAACGGGCCGGTCGCTTCCGCTCGCTGGGCGACGGCCAGGTCGATTTCAAGTCGATCTTCTCCAAGCTGGCCCAGTACGACTACCAGGGGTGGGCGACGCTGGAGTGGGAGTGCTGCCTGAAGGACCAGGAAGCCGGTGCACGCGAAGGCGCTGCATTCATCCGCGACCACATCATTCCGGTCACCGACAAGATCTTCGACGACTTCGCCGGTGCACCGATCAGCACCGCGCAGATGCAGCACATGCTCGGCATCGCCTGAGCCCCCACGGAGCACTCCCCCATGACCACTTCCCTTTCCGCTGGCGCTGCCGGCGACGCTTCGCTGCGCCACCACTACCTGCGCATCGATGGCCAGCGCGTGCATTGCGTGTCCGCGGGCCACGGTGAACCCGTGCTGCTGATTCCCGGCTGGCCGCAGACCTGGTACGCCTGGCGCCACGTACTGCACGCCCTGGCCGAGGCCGGCTTCGAAGCGATTGCCGTGGATCCGCCGGGCATCGGCGAATCCGATCGCCCCGCCCACGGCTACGACACCGGCAGCGCCGCCGCCGTCCTGCACCAGACCATGCAGGCGCTGGGCCACGACCGTTATCAGGTGGTCGGGCATGACATCGGCATGTGGATCGCCTATGCGCTGGCCAGCGACCAGCCGCAGGCGGTGCGCCAGCTGGCCGTCACCGAAGCGGTGATTCCCGGCCTGGCCCCGGAACCGGGCATCTTTGCTGCACCCGCCGACAACATCTTCCTCTGGCACTTCATGTTCAACCAGGTGGCCGACCTGCCCGAGGCACTGATCAGTGGCCGCGAGCGCGCCTACCTGGAATTCATGTTCGATCGCTGGTCGTACCGCCGCGATGCGGTGGCCGCCGACACCTACATTGCCGCCTACAGCCGTCCGGGCGCATTGCGCGCAGGTTTCGCCTGGTATCGCGCGATTCCGGAGACGATCCGCCAGAACAAGCAGCGTGCGCAGCGCCGCCTGCCAATGCCGGTACTGGCCATCGGCGCCGAGCACGCCACCGGCGATGCGCCGATGCTGACCCTGCAGCCACATGCCGACGATGTACGCGGCAGCATCGTGCCGGGCTGCGGCCACTTCATCATGGAAGAAGCACCGCAGGCGTTCCTGGCGCAGTTGCTGCCCTTCCTGCTGGAGGCACGCCATGCTGCTTGAACCGGCGCTGCAGGAGTTCGTCGACGCCGTCGCCGCCCATGCGCTGCCGGAAGACCTGCGCGAACTGCGGGTGATCAGCGAGAGCGCGCTGCCACAGTTGCAGGGAGCACCACAGGCCGTCGCACACGTGATCGAGCACACGGTAATCGCGCGCGACGGGCATGCGTTGGAGCTGCGTTTCTACACGCCGGAAGGGCTGCCCGATGGACCGGTACCGGCTCTGCTGTTCGCCCACGGTGGCGGCTGGTTCCAGTGCTCGCTGGCGGTCTATGACGGACCCTGCCGGGCATTGGCCAATGCCAGCGGCTGCGTGATCGCCGCGGTCGGCTACCGGCTGGCGCCGGAGCACCCGTTCCCGGTTCCACTACATGACGTCGCCGACGCTTGGCGGTGGTTGCAGGCCAATGCGGATCGCCTCGGCCTGGACCCACAGCGCCTGGCAATCGGTGGCGACAGCGCCGGTGGCAATCTCGCCGCCGCCTGCTGCCTGCTGCTGCGCGAACGGGGCCTGCCGCAACCGTGCCACCAGTTGCTGCTGTACCCGGCGCTGGATGCTGGCATGGGCAGCGATTCCTACCGGGACTACGCCACGGGCTATTACCTCAGCGCCAAACTGATGCAGCGCTGCTGGCAGGCCTATCTGGGTGGTCTGGCCCAACCGTCGGCGCTGGCCTCGCCCGCCCACGCAACCGACCTGCAGGGGCTGGCACCAGCCACCATCCTCAGCTGCGAGCACGACCCGCTGCGCGACGAGGCCGAGCAGTACGCAGGGCGGCTGCAGGCGGCAGGTATCGACTGCACGCTGGAACGCCTGCCCGGGATGATCCACGCCTGCATCCACCTGCAGGCGGTCAGCACCGCCACTGCAGTGGCGGCACAGCGCGCGGGAGATCTGCTGCGCCAGGCGCTGGCCTGAACCGGCTGGGGACGGCGTCAGATCCACGCCTGCCGCCGTCCCGGCCCAACGCTTGGCAAGCCCGGCAGGCAGCGCTACACTGAAAGCCTGCCGTGGGGCCATAGCTCAGCTGGGAGAGCGCGTCGTTCGCAATGACGAGGTCAGGAGTTCGATCCTCCTTGGCTCCACCACCATTCAGAAGAACCCGTAGATCTCCGTGATCTACGGGTTTTTTCTTTTCAGCGGCCCGCTCAGGCGGGATCCTGCCCGCCGTCCTTGCGCTTCGGATCGCGCGAATGCGCATCACGCACCTGCTGGTCGCGCTGCCCCGGCCGCTGCCTGGCCACATCGTCCTGCTTCCTGTCCTGGCGGCTTTCCTGCACGCCCTGCTTCGGGTCGCCCTGGTCTTTCTCGCGCTCACTCATCCATCGCTCCTTCGCCGGCGGGGCGCCGACGCTAGCCCTACCCTAGAGATCGCCGGGTAATCAGCAGGTCAGTCCTGCGCCAACAGCGTGTGCAGCTGCAATCCTGATTTCGCCGATGCCCCCCCCCACTCAGGTACGGGTGATCGACACCCCACCCTCCACGCGCATCGCGCTGCCGGTAACGAAACTGCTTTCATCGCTGGCCAGGAACAACGCGGCATTGGCGATCTCTTCCGGCTCGGCGAGGCGCTTGAGTGCGTGCAGCGAGCGCACGAAGTCGCGGGCATCGCCGGTCGGTGCGGCCTGCCGGCCCATTTCGGTATCGGTGCCACCGGGCAGCAGTACGTTGCTGCGCACGCCGCGCGCACCGTATTCGGCAGCGATCACCTGACTCAGGCCGATCAGCCCGGCCTTGCTCGACGCATAGGCTGCCATGCCCGGGAATCCCACGGTGTGGCCGACGAAGGTCCCGACGAACACCAGCGAGCCGCCGCCACGCGCAATCAGTGCCGGCAACTGTGCGCGTGCGGCATGGAAAGCGGCATCCAGATTGGTGGCCATCACCTCGCGCCAGGCGTCCAGCGGGAACTCCGCGGCCGGTACACCGGGGCCGAGCATGCCGGCATTGTTGAGCGCGACATCCAGGCCGCCGAAGGACTGCTGGGCCAGATCGACCAGCGCCTGCGCCGTGCCTGGGTCGGCCACGTCGGCAGCATGCACCACCACTTCCCCACCGGCGGCGCGGATCTGTTCGGCCAGCGCCTGCAGCGGTTCCAGCCGCCGTGCATTGAGCACCAGCTTTGCCCCTTCGGCGGCGAAGCGCAGCGCGCTGGCGCGGCCGATGCCGGCGCTGGCTCCGGTGATGAGGGCGATCTTGTTGTTCAGGCGCATGATCGTGGTACCGGTGGTGAAGTGGCCGCCACGATGCCGTGCCTTCGGCCCGCCAACACTCCGTTTCCGGACCTTGCTGACGGGTGCAGGAAACGGAGTTTCCGCAGCACCGGCACGTGCCAGAATCCGGCCATGGACAGTACCGCCACCACCGCCCTCAATGACCGCATCGAACGGGTCTGCCGGCACCTGCAGGCCAGCCTCGACGAACCCTCGCTGCAGGAACTGGCCGATATCGCTGGCTGCAGCCCGACGCGCTTGCATCGCCTGTTCAAGCAGTCCACCGGGCTGACCCCCAAGCAGTACGCCGCCGCGCTGCGCGCTGACCGCCTGCGCACCGGGCTGGAACAACAGGAACGCATCACCGACGCCTTCCACGATGCTGGCTTCGGTTCCAGTGGACGCTTCTACGAGAACGCACCGAAGTTGCTGGGCATGACGCCCAAGCAATGGCGCGCAGGGGGGCGCGGCGAAGTCATCCACTTCGCGCTTGCCGAAAGTTCCCTTGGCAGCGTGCTGGTGGCCAGCAGCGGGACCGGCGTGGTCGCGATCCTGCTCGGCGACGATCCGGAGACACTGCTGCAGTCGCTGCAACAACGCTTCCGCCAAGCCGAACTGGTCGGCGCCGACCAGGGCTACGAGCAACTGGTGGCACAGGTGGTGGGCCTGGTCGAGGATCCTTCGCGAGGCGCCACGCTGCCGCTGGATATCCGTGGCACCGCGTTCCAGCAACGGGTGTGGCAGGCGCTGCAGCAGATCCCACGTGGGCAGACCGCCTCGTATGCGGATATCGCCGCGCGCATCGGCGCGCCGCGCTCGAGCCGTGCCGTCGCACGCGCATGCGCAAGCAATCCGTTGGCGGTGGCCGTACCCTGCCACCGCGTGGTGCGCCGCGACGGCGACCTGTCCGGCTATGCCTGGGGCGTAGCGCGCAAGCGCGAACTGCTGCGCCGCGAGAAGGCCTCGACTGCCTGACGTGGGTGCCGACCTTGGTCGGCACGCCCAGCTTCCGGTAGGTGCCGACCTTGGTCGGCACGCCCAGCTTCCGGTAGGTGCCGACCTTGGTCGGCACGCCACCAAGCTCTCAATCCAGCTTCACCACCAGCTTGCCGAAGTTGTGCCCCTTCAGCAGCCCGAAGAACGCCTCCGGCGCATTCTCCAGCCCTTCCACCACATCCTCGCGGTACTGGACGCGGCCTTCGCGCAGCCATTGCGGCATCTCGCGTTCGAAGTCCGGCCACAGGTGGTTGAAGTCGTGCACGATGAAACCACGCACGGTCAGGCGCTGGCGCAGGATCTGGCTGAACAATGCCGGCAGGCGATCAGGGCCGGGCTGCTCGACGCCGCGCTCGTTGTAGGTGGCGATGGTGCCGCAGACCGGAATGCGGGCGAAGTCATTGAGCAGCGGCAGCACCGCATCCAGCACATGCCCGCCGACATTCTCGAAGTACACATCGATGCCCGCAGGCACCGCTGCGCGCAGCTGCGCGGCGAAATCAGCGGCGCGATGATCCAGCGCCACGTCCACCCCCAGCGTCTGCAGATAGGCGCGCTTGGCTTCGCCACCGGCGATGGCGACCACGCGCGCGCCCTGCAGCTTGGCCAGCTGCGCCACAGTCGCGCCGACCGGCCCGGTCGCGGCGGCCACCACCAGCGTCTCGCCTGGCTTCAGGCGGGCGATTTCATGCAGGCTGGAATAGGCGGTGAAACCGGGCATGCCATACACGCCCAGCGCCGTACTCAACGGCAGGCCGGCCGGATCCAGCCGACGCCCCAGCGCCTTGGCCGGCAGTACCACATGGGTCTGCCAACCGCCCGGCGCCAGCAGCAGATCTCCCACCGCCACACCTTCGGCGTTGGATCGCAGCACTTCGGCCACGGTCTGGCCCTCCATCACCGCGCCCACCGCCACCGGCGCGGCGTACGACGGGCCCTCGTCCATGCGTCCACGCATGTAGGGGTCCAACGACAGGTAGCGGTTGCGCAGCAGCACTTCGCCATCCGCCAATGCCGGCAGCGCAGCCTGTTCCAGGCGGAAGTTGGCCGCGCTTGGCGCTCCCTGCGGACGCGACGCAAGCACGATGCGGGAGGTGGTCGAGGGATCGGACATGGCCAGGTCTCTGCTGTTGCCAGCATCAGGAAAGGACTGCCGACACTACGCCGCGACGATCCCCGATGGCGGCCACGAAAACAGCGTTCCATTGCCCGGACCCGCGCGGGTCCGGCGCAGCCCCTGCCCTTGCAGCATTCGCGCTCGCGGCGACCCGCTGATTTCCACGGCAGGCGATGATCGATTGGCCACGCCCGCCCCACAACGGAGGATCAAGCACTTGCGAGCGCGCAGACGGCAATGTGAAGAAATCTTGGCGAAACGCTTGCCGAAGACTGCCGACCTCCGTAATATACGCCTCCTTGGCAGCGACCTCGCTGCTACGAAACATGTGGCCGAGTAGCTCAGTTGGTAGAGCAGGGGATTGAAAATCCCCGTGTCGGCGGTTCGATTCCGTCTTCGGCCACCACTTTCGAAGGCCTGCAGAAATGCGGGTCTTTTTTTTCCGGAAACCGGGTTTGATCACGGTTGCCACACAATTTGGCCGAGTAGCTCAGTTGGTAGAGCAGGGGATTGAAAATCCCCGTGTCGGCGGTTCGATTCCGTCTTCGGCCACCATCTTCAGAGACCTGCAGAAATGCAGGTCTTTTTTTTGTTCGCACTCCGCGCAAGCGGCGGCCACACCACCCGGTTGACGAAACATTTACACCGGCCCGTGCCGTGGCACCTACGCTCCAGACTCCTGCCTGGAGCCTGCCGATGCCTCTGCGCCCCGCCCTGCTCGCCTGCCTGCTGCTGGCCGTCTTTCCGGTGATCGCCGCCGAACCGGTGCGTGCAGTCGACACGCTGGACATCGACCGCTATGCAGGCCAGTGGCACGAGATCGCGCACCTGCCGGTGTCGTTCCAGAAGCAGTGTGTCGGCGAGATCACCGCCAACTACGGGCTGCGCCGCGATGGCCGCATCAGTGTCACCAATGCCTGCCGCAACGGCGATGGCGAACGCGTGGTGGCTGAAGGCGTGGCGCGCCCGGTTGCCGGCCATCCCGGCCAGTTGCAGGTGCGCTTCGTGCCGGACTGGCTGAGCTGGGTGCCACTGGTCTGGGCCGACTACTGGGTTCTGGCACTGGACCCGGACTACCAATGGGCGCTGGTCGGTGAACCGGACCGCAAGTACCTGTGGATTCTCTCGCGCCTGCCGGAAATGGATCGCGCCCGGTTCGAACAGCTGAAAGAAAAAGCCGAAGCCATGGGCTACGACCTCGGACCACTGCGCCTGATGGCTCCGTTGCGCGATACGGCCACCGATTGAACCGCGCCGCAATCCGGCGCACCACGCGCGCTCGATCCGGCGCCGCGCACGCCCGTCCGCCATCTTCACGCGCTACCCTCTGCGACGGGTCGCCACAGGCGCTCCAAACAACCATACGCCGTAGTATGCTTATCCAACGCACCCCTCCAGAGGACCTGCGCCCATGCTCCACCGCTTCCGTATCGCCTTGATCGTCCTGTGCACCCTCGCCCTTGTTGCCTGCAACAACGGCATCGTCAAGCGTGTTTCGGAACCGGCGGCCAGCCTGCAGCAGCTGACCGTGCGCGCCGACGGCAACTGGACCGTGGCCCTGCGCCTGCAGAACTACAGTTCCATGCCGATGACCTTCGATGATGTCGCACTGGCGCTGACTGTCGGCGACAGCGACGCCGGCACCCTGATGGCCAAGCCCGGCATCTCCATCGGCGGCACCTCCGCCGACGTCATCAATGTCGACCTCGTGCCCAGCTCGGCCGCACGCCTGGTGGTGGCCGACGCGCTGGCCGGCAACCGCACCCTGGCCTATGGCCTGAAGGGAACGGTGGCGGCCACGCCGCAGGAAAAGAAGCAGCGCAGCTTCGACATCAGCAGCCGCAGCACCCTCAACCAGGCCCCCGGCCTGCCCGGCGTACTGCGCTGAACCCGCCTTTCGTCGCGGCGCCCCGCGCCGCTCTCCCCTGCCCTGATCAAATCGAGACGTACCGATGAGCAGCTACACCGCCCCGCTTTCCGACCTCCGTTTCGCCCTGCACGACGTGCTCAAGGTCGAACCCCTGTTCGCCCGCCTGGGCTTCACCGACGCCACCGCCGACGTGGTCGATGCCGTGCTGGAAGAAGCCGGCCGCTTCAGCGCCACCGTGCTGGCCCCGCTCAACAGCGTCGGCGACGAGATCGGCTGCGTGCTCGACCAGGCCACCGGCGAAGTGACCACCCCGCCCGGCTTCAAGCAGGCCTACGACCAGTTCGTCGATGGCGGCTGGACCGGCCTGACCGCCTCGCCGGAGCTGGGCGGCCAGGGACTGCCGCACACCCTGGGCGTGCCGCTCAACGAAATGATCAATGCCGCCAACCTGGCGTGGGGCAACTTCCCGCTGCTCTCGCACGGCGCCATCGAAGCGCTGAAGCAGCACGGCGAAGCCTGGCAGCACGAGGCCTTCCTGAAGCCGCTGATCGAGGGCCGCTGGACCGGCACCATGTGCCTGACCGAACCGCACTGCGGCACCGACCTGGGCCTGCTCAAGACCAAGGCCGAGCCGAATGCCGATGGCAGCTATTCGATCACCGGCACCAAGATCTTCATCACCGCCGGCGAGCATGACCTGACCGGCAACATCGTGCACCTGGTGCTGGCCAAACTGCCCGACGCTCCTCCGGGTGCCAAGGGCATCTCGCTGTTCGTCACCCCGAAGTTCAAGGTCGACCGCGAAGGCAACGTCGGCGAGCGCAACGCACTGCGCTGCGGCTCGATCGAGCACAAGATGGGCATCAAGGGGTCGGTTACCTGCGTGATGAACTTCGATGGTGCGCAGGGTTACCTGGTCGGCCAGCCGCACAAGGGCCTGCAGGCCATGTTCACCATGATGAACACCGCGCGCCTGGGCGTCGGCCTGCAGGGCATCGGCCTGTCCGAGCGCGCCTACCAGAACGCACTGAAGTACAGCCGTGAGCGCCTGCAGTCGCGCGCCCTGAGCGGCGCCAAGTTCCCGGACAAGCCGGCCGACCCGATCCTGGTCCATCCGGATGTGCGCCGCATGCTGCTGACGGTGAAGTCGCTGGTCGAAGGCAGCCGCCTGCTGGCCCTGCACGCCGCCACCCTGATCGACGTCGCCCACCACGCCGAGGATGCCGCCGAGCGCGAGCGCGCCGACACCCTGGTGAGCTTCCTGACCCCGATCTCCAAGGCCTGCCAGACCGAATGGGGCATCGAGAACACCTACAACGCCCTGCAGTGCTTCGGTGGCCACGGCTACATCCGCGAACACGGCATGGAGCAGCTGGCCCGCGATGCCCGCATCACCACGCTGTATGAAGGCACCACCGGCATTCAGGCGCTGGACCTGATCGGCCGCAAGACCGCGTCCAGCCAGGGCGCCGGCCTGAAGCTGATGCTGGCCGAGATCGAGGCGTTCGCCAAGGCCAACGAGGGCAACGAAGCGCTGGCCGAGTTCATCGGCCCGCTGCGCGCCAAGGCCGCCGAGTGGGGCAAGCTGACCCTGGACGTGCTGCAGCGCGCGGCCGCCAACCCGGACGAACTGGGCGCAGCCAGCTACGACTACCTGTTCTATTCGGGCTACGTGGTGCTGGCTTACTGGTGGGCCCGCAGCGTGGCGGCCGCCGATGCCAGCGCGCACGGCGCCGCCTTCGCCCAGGGCAAGCGCGAGACCGCACGGTTCTACTTCACCCGCGTGCTGCCGCGCACCCTCGCCCACGCCGCCGCGATCCAGGCCGGCGCCGCCCCGCTGATGGCGATGGACGACGAGCGCTTCGGCGCCTGAGCCGGGCTGCGCCCGGCACCCGCGGTAGTGCCGGCCGCTGGCCGGCCACCGCAACAGCAACATCAACGGCAAGAGCTGGCTTCCTGCGGGGTGGCGAGGTGGGTCCAATTGCGGGGGACGCTGCAAGTACGTCCATGTAAGCTCGGTCGCCGCATCCATGCGGCTCACGCCCCCGCAACCGGACCCACCCCGCCTTCGACAGATTTCTGCTGCTGGTAGGTGTCGACCTTGGTCGACACGGCAGATCCACGCCATGCGTGGATGCGGGGTCAGAGCCCTTTCCTGCGGAAAGGGATCCGACCCGAGCCTGACAGCCCGCCCCACAATCCCTCTGGAGAAAAGCCCCCTTTTGTTAAAGGGGGCGCGCCGACAGGCGCGGGGAATAGGTGGAATGCGTGGACCTGAATGTTGACGATTTGTGTATCGCCAACCGGCGATACACAAATCGTCAACATTCAGGTATAAGCTGTTCTCCCGATGGAGACAGACACTACACGCTTGGGTCTGATCGAAGCCGGAGCTCCGTTTTCTGCTCCGGGCGCCGAAGCATCGCCCAACGCCACGACGCTGCATCGCCCCGGTTCGGTCCGGCTGCTCTCGCTGGATGCCCACGGACGCGTACTGGACTGGATCACCTGGCAGGATGCGGCCTGCCTCTACGCTCGTGAAGCCGTGGCCTGGACGCTGGGCGATCCGTGCCTGCACATCCACGGCGGTACCAACCGCTTCAGCGGCCTGCAGAGCGGCATGGACCTGCACCCGATCATCGCCGCCCGCGGCCACGCCCGCTCCCGCGCGATCGACCCCACGCCGAACCTGACCAACCCGGCCCTGTTCGCCCGCGACGCGCACCTGTGCATGTACTGCGGCCAGCAGTTCAACCGCCCCACGCTCACCCGCGACCACGTCATGCCGCTGTCCAAGGGGGGCCTGGACTGCTGGGAAAACGTGGTCACCGCCTGCTTCCACTGCAACTCGCGCAAGAGCGACCGCACCCCGCAGCAGGCCGGAATGCCGTTGCTGGCGGTGCCTTACCGGCCCAGCTGGATCGAACACCTGATCCTGTCCAACCGCAACATCCTGGCCGACCAGATGGCCTTCCTGAAGGCGCAATTGCCCAAGCGCTCAAAACTGAGCACCTGAATCGCTGAAAATGCAACCCTCACCGTCCTGTCACGGGCGGCGGCGTTTGCTTGCCCCACCCCCGTTTGAGGGCGAAAATGGGCGTTCAGAACAAGTGCGAACATGATGATCGACTCTGCCCGCTATCCCCGCCTCGCGCGCATCCAGACACCGGATGACCTGCGCACGTTCGACGAATCCGAATTGAGGGCGGTCGCCGACGAACTGCGCGCCTACCTCATCGAGTCGGTGGGCAAGAGCGGCGGCCACTTCGCCGCCGGCCTGGGCGTGATCGAACTCACCGTGGCCCTGCACTACCTGTACCAGACTCCGCAGGACCAACTGGTCTGGGACGTCGGTCACCAGACCTACCCGCACAAGATCCTGACCGGTCGCCGCGACGAGATCCACACCGTCAAGCAGAAGGACGGCGTCGCGCCATTCCCGAAGCGCGAAGAGAGCGAGTACGACACCTTCGGCGTCGGCCACTCCTCGACCTCGATCTCGGCCGCACTCGGCATGGCCATCGCCCGCCAGTCCGAAGGCGACAACCGCCAGGTCGTTGCGGTGATCGGTGATGGTGCAATGACCGCCGGCATGGCCTTCGAAGCGCTGATGCACGCCGGCGGCATGGAGCCCGAGCCGAACCTGCTGGTGATCCTCAACGACAACAACATGTCGATCTCCGAGGCGGTGGGTGGCCTGACCAAGATGCTCGGCCGCGCCACCGGCAGCCGCACGCTCAATGCGCTGCGCGAAGGCGGCAAGAAGATCCTCGGCGACAAGAAGAACAACCCGGCGCGCTTCGTGAAGCGCTGGGAAGAACACTGGAAGGGCATGTTCGTGCCGTCCACGATGTTCGAGGAAATGGGCTTCCACTACACCGGTCCGATCGACGGCCACGACATGCCGGCACTGCTGTCCACGCTGAAGACGCTGCGCGCCTCCAAGGGCCCGAAGCTGTTGCACGTGATGACCACCAAGGGCAAGGGCTACGAGCCGGCCGAAGGCGACCAGATCGGTTACCACGCCGTCGGCCCGTTCGATCCGGACAAGGGCCTGGTGGCCAAGGCCGGTGCCAAGAAGCCGACCTACACCGATGTGTTCAGCGACTGGCTGTGTGACGCCGCCGCCGCCGAGCCGCGCCTGTACGGCATCACCCCAGCGATGCGCGAGGGCTCCGGCCTGGTGCGCTTCAGCAAGGAATACCCGCAGCGCTATTTCGACGTGGCAATTGCCGAACAGCACGCGGTCACCCTCGCCGCCGGCATGGCCACCCAGGGTGGCAAGCCGGTGGTGGCGATCTACTCGACCTTCCTGCAGCGTGCGTACGACCAGCTGGTGCATGACGTGGCCATCCAGGACCTGGACGTGCTGTTCGCGATCGACCGCGCCGGCGTGGTCGGCCCGGACGGCGCCACCCATGCCGGCAACCTCGACCTGAGTTTCCTGCGCTGCGTGCCGAACATGGTGGTGATGGCACCGTCCAACGAAGCCGAGTGCCGGCAGATGCTCAGCACTGGCCTGCAGCATCCGGGCCCGGCTGCCGTGCGCTATCCGCGCGGCACCGGCACCGGCGTGGCCGCCGGCACCGACCTGTCGACCCTGCCGATCGGCAAGGGTGAGCGGCGCCTGCAGGGCAGCCGCGTGGCACTGCTGGCCTTTGGCAGCACCGTGGCGGCCGCCGAACAGGTCGGGCGCGAGCTGGGCCTGAGCGTGGTCAACATGCGCTTCATCAAGCCGCTGGACCGCGAGCTGGTGCTGGCCGTGGCCGCCCAGCACGAGGGCCTGGTGACGATCGAAGACAACGTGGTGGCCGGTGGCGCCGGTTCCGGCGTCGGCGAGCTGCTCAACGCCGAAGGCGTACTGCGCCCGATCCTGCATCTGGGCCTGCCAGACAGCTATCAGCACCACGCCAGCCGCGAGGACCTGCTGGCCGAGGCCGGCATCGATGCGGCGGGCATTCGTGCGGCAGTGCTCAAGCGCTGGCCGCAGCTGGCTGCCGGGACCCCGCCGCTCAGCGCGGCAGGCTGAAGCCGGTCACCACCAGTAGATCCACGCATGGCGTGGATCTACTGCGGAACAGGGGTCGATCCACGCCATGCGTGGAGACAGATGCAAAGTAGATCCACGCCGTGCGTGGCTAGCGGGCTCCGGAACGATGATCTGGCCGGAAACCCCAACCCTCAGCCGTAGCTGACCGCTTCCACGAACGCACCGCTGGCCTCCACCCGCACCGCAGCGCGCTGCCCGGTGTCGACGAAGTGGAGGCGTGCAAGGGTTTCAGCGAAATCGTAGGCCCGGGCACCATCGCGGAACTCGATCGGTTCCGGCCGGTCCGGGTGCAGCACGCGCCATTGGCGTTGCTCGCATTGCAGGCGGATCAACATGCAGCTCACTCCTTGAGGCAGCGTATCGACGGTGGCGGGACGGGCGTGCCGGTTACGGCAGACTTCATCGCGACGGATCAGGGGCACGCAGGGGTGCCCTGATCACAGAAGATACGACGTTCAAAATGTGAGCTGTATCAGATTATTCTGATTTTCGATGGGCGAGTTCAATTCACCTGGAACTGCGCCCGGCAGCCGTCGCTGACCCAGATGCCACGACGGTTCCAGCCCCAGGTCTGGCCCTCGATGCAGGCGCTGCGTGAATCCTGACGCACCAGGCGCACACCACGACGGATGCGGGCATCACAGTACTCCTGGCGGTGGCCGTTGGAATGGCAGGTGATCACCTCACCCCCGCCCCAGCCATTGCCACCGTTACCCCAGCCGTTGCCATGGCCACCACCCCAGCCACCGCCACGGCGGTACTCGCCAACGAACTCGGCACGGCAGCCCTGGGTGACCCACACACCGTAGCGCGATTGCCCCCAGGTCTCGCCTTCCACGCACGGCGAACCGGACAACTGGCGGATCATCCGGGCACGGCCTTCCAGGCGGCATTCATTGCTGCGGTTCTTGATCGATTCGCAGCGGACGATGCCGCCGCCATCACGACCGCCATAGCGATCGTCGTCATAACCGTAGCCATAGCTCTGCGCCTGCGCGCCGCCTGCGGCCGCCAGCATCGGCAGCAGCGTGCAGGCCAGAGTTCGCCAGGTGAGTGCCTTGCCCATCGGAATCTCCGGATGAATACGATGGCGCAAGCATCCGGGATTCGTGGCGCGGCGCACAGGGGGGCGACCACGGCGGTTTTTTCCCCATTCAAACAACTCAACCGTGGCTGACTGCGCCTCGGCCGGTGGCGTCACTCCCCGATATGGAGCGCATCCACGGTGCTGCCGAGCGCCTCGACCCGGACCGTGCTGCGCTGGCCGGTGCGACGATGGTGCTCGAGGGCCAGCGCAGCGGCCGCGTCGAAGGCATCGGCACCGCGGGCGTAACGGGTGGCGTCACCCGCCTTCGGATGCAACACGGACCAGTGCCGGGCAGTGCATTGGACAGTAAAGACCATGAGAAGCTCCTGCGGAAGGAAAGAGGCGGTGACAGGCGGCAGGGCCACGTGCCAGTACACCCTCAGGCTATCGATCGCGTCGGAGATGGCCTATCAGATTTGTACGAAAATGCCTCAGGATTCGGTCGGGCGCTTCCCAACCCTCACATCCCTGAGGCTGTTTAGTGAAGCCGTTCCGTGACCCTTGTCACGGAGTTGACGGAGCTTCACACTACCGTCACCAACAGGGGCCCCTTCCACATGCGCACCTTCTTCTCGCAGCAGCGCTGGACGCTGCTGAAGTTCTATTTCGTGGCCAGCTATCTGGTGCTGATTGAAGAGCTGATCCGCGCCGCCATGCACTGAGCGCTTGCTGGAGGGCTATTTGCGACAGACACTGTCGCTTTAGGCACGGAGCCCGCCCGATGAAAGCGCTTCTTCTGATTCCAGCCCTGCTGGTGCTGACCGCATGCGCCAACCAGCACGACGCCGCCGCACGTGCCGATGCGGCGCCCACCTCGTCTGCGATACCGAAGGTGGGCGGCGATCGCGATGCCCACGGATGCATTGGTTCGGCCGGCTACCAGTGGTGCGAGCACAGCCAGCGTTGCGAACGCCCGTGGGAACTGGCACAGGCACAGGGCCTGGCCAATACCGCCGAGGCCATCGATGCCTACTGCGCGAAGCCGGCCAGCCCGGCACGCAAGTGAGGCGCGCACCCCATGGCTGAGCTGAGCCCGCTACCCACCCTCGCCCCGGGTCGCTACCGCCACTTCAAGGGCGGCGAGTACGAAGTGCTCGATATCGTCCGCAGCAGCGAGACGCTGGAGCCACTGGTGCTGTATCGCGCGCTCTATGGCGAAGGCGGCCTGTGGGTGCGCCCGTATACCATGTTCGTCGAACAGGTAGCGGGCGAACACGGACCGCAGCCGCGTTTCGCCCGCATCGACGCATGACGGTTCCGCTGCCGGCCCTGGCCGGCAGCGCGGTAACGCCACGGGCCTGCGTTACAATCGTACCGTCCAGTCGGTTTCTTCCCGCCATGTCCGCATCCCCCTCCCGCTCGCGCCGCAAGGCGCCCGACAGCGTGCGCCAGTCACTGCTGCAGGCCACCATTGAAGTGATCGGCCGAGATGGCCTGGCCGCGTTGACCGTGCAGGACGTCGCACAGGCCGCCGGTGTCAGCAAGGGTGCGCTGTTCCATCATTTCAGCAGCAAGCAGGCACTGGTGGATGAAGCCATCGGAGCGCTCATCGGCGAATTCGAAGCGCGGGTGCGTGCCCTGCTGCAGGAAAACTCCGAAGGGCATGGCCGTTTCAGCCGCGCCTATGTGCAGGCCAATTTCGAGCATCTGCTGCAGCAGGAACAGGACAACGACATCGGCCTGACCCTGGGCAACCTGATGGAACCAGCCCTGCTCGCGCATTGGCGTACCTGGAAGCGTGCGATGCTGGCCGAGTTCGCCGGCGAAGCCAACGATCCGCGACTGTATGCGGCGCGCTGCGCTGCCGATGGCTACTGGGCCACGGCCTATGGGCGTCCGCTGGACGAGGAAGAACGCGCCAACGCATTGGCGATGGCCGAACAGGCCCTGAAACTATGCGACCCGCAGTGAGCAGGAGCGCTCAATGAATCCCTATCTCTACCTTGCCGCTGCCATCGTGCTGGAAGTAATTGCCACGTCGCTGCTGAAGGCATCCGACGGCATGAGCCGGCTGGCGCCGACACTGGGCGCGCTGGTCGGCTATGGACTGTGCTTCTACCTGCTGTCGGTGACCATGAAATCGATACCGACCGGCATTGCCTACGCCATCTGGTCCGGCGTCGGCATCGTGCTGATCTCGTTGATCGGGCTGGTGGTGTTCAAGCAGCGCCTGGATGCACCGGCGTTGATCGGCATCGGCCTGATCTGTGCTGGCGTACTGGTGATCAATCTGTTCTCGCACAGCAGCGCACACTGAGCATGCTGCTGCGCGATCAACGCTAGCTGACCTTCTTCGCTACGGTCATGCCGAGCAGGAACAGCACCACGGCGATGATGATGCCGGCCCAGAACAGGAACTTGGCGATGCCGACCGCGGCGCCGGCAATGCCGCCGAAGCCGAGCACGCCCGCAATGACGCCGATGATGGCGAAGATGATGGCCCACTTGATCATGTCAAACCTTTCCCCGTGGGGACTGCGTACTGGATGATCAGGCTAGGCCGTAGCCGATGCGGCAGTCGTGAACAGGCCGCGTGCGCGGCGTGAATCAGCGCGGGCGGAAACGCAGCAGGGCCACTGCAAAGGCCAGGAAAACGCTGCCCACCAGCCGCTCGAACCAGCGCCGCGCGAAGGGTTTGGCCAACCATCGGCGCAGGCCATGGCCACCGGCGGCATACATCACGTACCAGAACAGTTCGCAGCCGGCGAAGGTGGCGACCAGCACGCTGTACTGCAGCGCCTGGCCACGCGACGGGTCGACGAACTGCGGCAGGAACGCCGCAGCGAACAGCAGCAGCTTGGGATTGCTCAGGCCCACCAGAAGGCCACCACGGAACACCTTCCACGCGCCCAGCGACGCCGCAACCGGCAGCGCGGCATCGACCGTCACCGGTGGTGCCGGCCGGCAACTGTCACGCCATGCCTTCAGGCCCAGCCAGGCCAGATAGGCCACGCCCAGATAGCGCAGCACCTCAAACAGCATCGGCGAGGAATGCAGCAGCGCACTCAAGCCTGCTGCGGAGGCCGCCAGCACCAGCAGCATCGCCAGCAGGCAGCCAGCCATCGCCGGCACGCTACCGCGAAAGCCGAGCCCGACGCTGCGACCGAGGATATGCAGCATGTTCGGCCCCGGCGTACCACACAGAACGAACACCGTGGCGAGAAACCACCACCAGGTATGCAGGGCCATATCGGACATCCACTTCAGAAGATCCCACCAGCATAGAGTGCGCCGGCTTGGCGCGGCACACACAGCGCAGCATGGATGCGGTGGTTACAGAGGCAGCTCAGGCCGCAAGCACGTCGCGCCGTACCAGTACCTGGTCGATCAAGCCCCATTCGCATGCCTGCTCGGCACTCATGAAACGATCGCGGTCCAGGGTCTGCTCGACCTCCTCGACACTGCGTCCGCAATGCTGCGCATACAGCCGGGTGATGCGCTGCTTGGTGCGCTGCATTTCCTCGGCATGGATGAAGATGTCCGACGCCTGGCCCTGCACCCCGCCCAGCGGCTGATGCACATGCAGGCTGGCATTGGCCAACGCCGCACGGTGACCGGGCTCGCCGGCCATCAGCAGGAACGAACCCATCGACCGCGCGGTGCCCATGCACAGCGTATGCACCGGGGCCGAGATGTATTGCATGGTGTCGTACATCGCCAGGCCGCTGGAGATCACCCCACCCGGCGAGTTGATGTACAGATGGATCGGCTTCTCCGGGTTTTCCGATTCCAGGAACAGCAGCTGCGCGCAGACCAGCGCCGACACAGTGTCATCGACTTCACCGTTGAGAAAGATGATGCGCTCGCGCAGGAGCCGCGAGTAGATGTCATGGGAGCGCTCACCGCGCTCGCTGCGTTCCACCACCATCGGTATCAGCTGCATTCTGTCCCGCATGTGCCTGCTCCCTGTAGCGTTTGATCCAGGCGCCGGCTCAGGCCGCGCGCATCATGGTGCGATGATCGTCGTTGGCGGCCAACGGCAGCAGCGCGCGCAGGTCGGTGAGCCGATGCACGATGGTCAGCACCGTCCCCCCGCCGTCCGCGCGCAGCCGGAAACACACCAGGCTGTGCAGATGCGGGGGCTGCGCATCGCGCAGGTGGAACCCCAGTTCCCGCCCCTCCTCGCACAGGCAAGGCTGCGGATCGGCAAGATCGGCCGCAGGCAACCAGCGCTCACGCAGCGCCGGATCGAACAGTGCGCGCCAGACCCGTTCCGGTGGCGCTGGCAGCCACTGCTCCATCACCAACGCGGGAGCCGCTTCGTTCAGAACATCGTCCATCAGTCCATCTCCTTCAGCAGATCCTGCAAGGCATCCATCCGCGCGGGCCAGTAGGCCCGGTAGCGCTGCAGCCAGTTGCCGATGTGCGCCAGCCCGCGCGGATCGACCTCGTAGTGGACGAAACGGCCTTGGCGCTGTTCGCTCACCAGCCCGGCATCGCGCAGCACCGCCAGGTGCTGGGACATCGCAGACTGGCTGATCGCCATGCCCTCGCGCAGCGCGCTGGCATGCTGCCCGCCCTCGGCCAGCTTTTCGAAGATGTGGCGGCGGGTGGGGTCGGCCAGCGCTTTGAAGAGGGCGTTCTCGATCATGACCAACACATTAGCAATCACTAATGTGTAGTGCAACTCCCGCATCGGCTGTGCTGCAATGACGGCTCCCCGGCATGGAGCTGTGCATGAAGACCCTTGGCCTGATCGGCGGCATGAGCTGGGAAAGCTCGGCGCAGTATTACCGGCTCATCAACGAGGACGTGCGGCAGCGCCTCGGTGGCGCACATTCGGCGCAGCTGCTGCTGTGGTCGGTCGACTTCGCCCCGATCAAGCAGCTGCAGCATGACGGCGACTGGGATGCGCTGGGCGACCACATGGCCGACGCTGCACGGCGCCTGCAGGCCGGCGGCGCCGATCTGCTGCTGATCTGCACGAACACCATGCACAAGCTGGCCGACCGCATCGAGGCTGCCTGCGCCGTCCCGCTGCTGCATATCGCCGACCCCACCGCCCAGGCCATCGTGCAGGCAGGCGCTCGCAAGGTGGGCCTGCTCGGCACCGCCTTCACCATGGAACAGGACTTCTACCGCGGCCGGCTGCAGGAGCGCTTCGGGCTGGAGGTACTGGTACCCGAAGCCGATGATCGTCGCAGCGTGCACGACATCATCTACCAGGAGTTGATTGCCGGTGTGATCCGCGAACGCTCGCGGCAGGTCTACGCCGACGTGATCGCGCGCCTGGTGGCACGCGGTGCCGAAGCCATCATCCTGGGCTGTACCGAGATCATGCTGCTGGTAGGGCCGGAGGACAGCGCCGTGCCGCTGTTTGATACCACTGCACTGCATGCGCGGGCTGCGGTGGACGCGGCGCTGGCGTGAATCGATGCGCGCCGGAGCGCGGGATCAGTCCGCGCCCTGCACTTCCAGCGCGGTGATGAGCCAATCGACCACCGCCTGCGAATCACACAGGAAGAAGATGGCATCACCGGAGCGCGCTTCGGTGAGCAGGCGATAGACGGTGATCGCCACCGCCGACTGATTGGCGATGAACACTTCCGGGCTGCGCGGCCCCTCGCTGTGGCCGGCAACCGCGTGCAGCGCCTTGCGTGCGGCCACGGTCGCTGCCGGGTCCGCGCTACGGGTCAGTTCCGGCCCGCGCAGGCCCCAGGCAATGAACACATGCTTGCCCTTGAACGTAGTGTCCAGGACCCGCACCTCGGCGCCGCCTGCGTCGGCCGAGCGATGAATGACGGTACTGCTGATCAACGCAACCCCCTGTGGTCGTCGTGGTCCGCGCATCCTCCCTCACAGGCCGCCCGCACGCCAGTGACGGCAGCCACAGGCTGCGCCGACAGGCGTGGAAGACATGTAAGAAGGTGTAAACCGATGCGATCGGATGTGCAGCGATGATACGGGATGTAAGCCTCTGCATGGGCCGGTGCGCACTACTAAATCCCTACTGAGCCAGTTCCGGAACGATGCGTTCCGACGCCCCCGTGCTGGGTCATTCTTGCCGCCCGAATCCCCGCCCGAGGCTCCCCCATGACCCTTCGCCTGCTGCTGCCGATCACCGGCGCCGCCCTTGCCCTGCTACTGGCCGCCACCACCGTGGCCGCCCAGGACTACGACACTGATCACATTCCGGCGCTGCGCTGCGAATCCCAGTTCAACAAGACCGAGCAATGCCCCATCGAGGGCCCGATGCGCCTGGCCAGGCAACTGTCGGTCACCCGCTGCGTGGAGAACCAGAACTGGGGCCAGAGCCGCCGCACGTTGTGGGTGACCGACGGCTGCCGCGCCGAGTTCGTTGCCGACGGCTATGGGCGCGGACGCTGGCCGGGCCGCGGCAGGGACCGTGACGATGATGGCGAGCGCCTGGACTGCGAGTCCTACGAAAAGAAGGACAAGGAATGCCGTATCCGTGTGCGCCACGAGGTGCGCCTGGTCAAGCAGAAGTCGGTGACGGCCTGCATCGAGGACCAGAACTGGGGCTGGGACCGACGCGGGATCTGGGTCAGCGACGGCTGCCGTGCCGAGTTCCGGGTGTATTGACTGCCGAGCACGCGCTGGTTGCGGCGGGTGCGACTGCGCCTGCGGCAGAGCCGATAGACTGGGCCCTCCTGTCAGGAGCCCGATCATGCCCGCTGCGACCGTGCTGCGTGTCCGCGACGCGACGCCAACCGATGCCTCTGCGCTGATCGCACTCGACAGCGTGGCGGCAAGCGACCCTCGACGGGCGGAACAGATCGGCGAGTGGTTGGCGCAGGGCAACGTGCATGTTGCCGAACAGGAGCGCGAGATCGTCGGCTACATGACCCTCCATGAGCACTTCTTCGGCGAAGCCTTCGTCGAAATGCTGATGGTCGCGCGCGGGCGGCGCAGCCAGGGCGTCGGCGCCGCACTGCTGCGGCACGCGATCGCACAGCGTGGGCAACGCAAGCTGTTCACCTCGACCAATGCCTCCAACATCGCCATGCAGCGCCTGCTCGTTGCATCGGGCTTCATCGACAGCGGCATCGTGCATGGACTGGATGACGGCGACCCGGAGCTGATCTACCGTTTTGCCGGCAGCTGATCGAGATACGCCGTCACCTTGGTGTCCAGCAGATCCATCAGCACGGGATCCATGCAGCGATAGTCGTCGGGAACATCGAGGCAATGCAGGCGCTTGTGTTCCAGCAGGCGCGCGTATGCGGCCTGCAGTCGATGCTGATGCTTGGCCTCCATTACGAAGATGACATCGGCCCAGCGGATGTCCGCCGGGCCGATGGGGCGTCGTGCATGCGGGCTGGTGCCAGCCGACCGCGCAGTGAAGCCGGGCCGCCGTCGCCACATGGCTTCGGCGGTCGGGCTGCGCAGCTGGTTGCGGCTGCAGACGAACAGCAGGTTGATCATTCCTGTTCCTGCAGTTGGCGGGCGCTGAGCACCGGATAGGTGAAGCCCAGCTGGCGTGCGCGCGCGAGCTTGGCATCGCGCGTGTACAGCAGCTTCCAGTTCTTCTCGGGCTTGTAGCTGTCGGCGGTCGTGGCGCGGTCGCCACCACGGTTGCGGGCCTGGCTGCGACGCCAGGCACGGTTTCTTGCAGATTCCATGATGTGTTCTCGTGAGTACCGGGTTCAGCAGCCGCGGTAGTACGAGTGGCGCGCAGCATACACCGCGCGCACAAAAAAGCCCACGCATCGCTGCGCAGGCTTCTTGATTCATCACAGTGGTCGGGACGGCCGGATTCGAACCGACGACCCTCTGCCCCCCAGGCATCGTTACAGATAGGCCCATCCTTTTGATCTGTAAGGGTTTCGGGGCTGCGCGAGGCATCCCAAAAGTGCAGATTGCGTCCCAATAGGATCAATCACTTACGCGATGATAGGGTGCAGCCCGCACGGCCTACACTCCTCGCCGCATCTGCTGCAGGCCAGCCCTCAGCCACGCCTTGCGCGCGTCCTTCGGGCGGGGCTTGGTAGCCGGCGGCTTGGCCGGCTCCAACGCTTCCTTGACCCGGGCTGTGGCGGTGGCCGTTGCCTCAGCTAGGCGCCGGGCCTGTTGCTGCTGCTCGCGGGTTGGCGGAAGGCCTGGCGGTGGCGGTGCCGGCTGAATCGGGGTGCTGTCGGTCAAGCGGGCAACGGCCTCGCGCAAAGGCAGGTCGGAGTACAACCTGGCGGCGCACCAGCGTTCGGCGTAGCGCTTGCCCTGAGACACGCTGGCGGCAAAAACCTTCTTGGTCTCGAAGATCTTTCGCGCATCCAGGTGAAGCCGGACACCGCGGCCGGGCGCCGGAGTGATATTGGCGACTGAGCGCCCGTTCCACCACAGATCCCAACGCTCCCCGGTCTGGACCCAGCCAGACGGGATCGGCGCGGTGCGGAAGCCTTGGTAGGTGGAGGAGATCATGGCCGGAAGGATACGGCCGGCCGTCGCAGATCCTGCGAACGCGGTGGCGACCTGGCTGAATCGTTCGGCGAAGAAATTGTTAAGGCCTGCATCGGCGATTTGACGAAATCGTCAATTTGCCTGAATCGCAGTGTCGAGCCTGACCCGACTCTGTGCCGGCTCGGCGCTGCTCAAGCGCCCCCGGGTTGAGCTGCCTGCGGCCCCGGATCCGGCAAGTCCAGAATGCCTTCACCTCGCGCCCGGCACCATCGGGCAACCTCTCCCTGTCTGGTCGGGCTGTCCCTACACGCCCCGGGCACGGTCGGCTGGGCTACCCTCCGGCCATGTGCGGCCGATTCGTCCAGCTTCCCGTGATCGACTTCGGCCAGCCGGGGCTGGCTGACCTTGCCCCCGGCCTGGCCGAGATCCAGCCCAGCTACAACCTGGCGCCGACACAGCGCGCCTCGGTGGTCCTGGACCGCGGCGAAGGCCGGCAGGTCACCCGGCTGGCATGGGGCCTCCTGCCGTTCTGGGCCAAGGCCAAGGGCCTGCAGGGCTCAACCATCAACGCCCGCATAGAGACGGTGGCCACCAAGCCCGCTTTCCGGTCGGCGTTCAAGAAGCGTCGCTGTGTCATCCCGATGGCCGGCTACTACGAGTGGTCGGTGAGCCCCGAGGACGGCAAGAAGGACCCGTGGTTCATCCACGCCACCGGGCCGCTGCTGGCCGCCGGCCTGTGGGAGGACACCAGCCCCCTGCTGCCCGACGGCAACCTGGGCACCTTCACCATCATCACCGGCGACAGCAGCGGCGTCTCGGCCGACATCCACGACCGCATGCCGGTGTGGCTGCAGGCCGGCCAGATCGATGAGTGGATCGCCGCCAGCCCCGACGACGCCATGGCCATGCTGCTGGCCAGCGAGCCACCGGCGATGGAGGCCTACCGCGTCAGCCGCGCGGTGAACACGCCGCGGAACAACCGCGAGGACCTGCTGCAGCAGGTTGCTTAGCCTTCACTTCTCAAACAAGGGCATGATCTGCGAAAGCACGATCTTGTGCCCCTCCTTGTTCGGATGGTTGAACTGCGCCATCAACAAGTGCCGATCCCCCCTGTAGGCGGCGAAAGCAGCAAGGCTGTCTGCCAACGGCACGTCCAGCTGCTTTGCCAACCCACGGATCATGGCGGCCTGCTCACCCAGTGCGTCGCCGGGCTGGTTCGGAGATGCCTGCTCATCCCATGTCGGCGTCAGTAGTACTGGGCACGCCCCCGCAGAACGCACACCATCGACGATCTTGGTCAGATTGCCTTTAGCCACCTCAACACCCAGCGGTCGGTCATTCAACGCAAAATCGATGAGCACCACGCGCGGGTGGTGATCTAGCACATCTCGCTGAAAGCGAGCCAGGCCCTGCGTTGAATTCTGCCCACCTACACCAGAGGTGATGACATTCAACACGGCATGCGGATATCGATCGGCCAGGGCGTCTTCGAGCAGCCTAGGATAGGCGTCCTTCTTTCGAACCTCGGGGGTAATCGCATAGCCCGCCGGCACGCTATGACCGAACGCGACGATGTTGATGGTCTGGTTGCCCGGCCAGGCCACCTTCATATCCTTGACGACAGCTGCGATGCATCGACTGGCTTCGCCTTCGTGCGCCAATGGAACCGCAAGAGACTCAGCACGACAGCTTAGGGTTGAGACTGCCACGAACAAGGCGGCAGCGATCGAGGCCACGGTCTTCATGGCCCAACGATACAGCAACTGCTCGCGGCTGTGATCTTGGTAAACCTAGCGTACTCAGCCGAACCCCAGCGGCACCTCTGTCAGGTCCACGATGAAGATCGTGGCGTTCTGAGGGCCCATAGTCACGCCGCCCACCGGGAAGGTGTTGGTGATCAGGGTCTGCGAGAACGTCTCATGCTTCGACATGTAGATCCTATTGTCGCTCGTCATGTGGAAAGCGTCGGCGTAGGCCGTACACCGGTCCTGGGACACCGATGAGTAGTAGAACCTAGGAGATGGGATAGCGATGCCAATCTTCCTGCCCGGGAAGAACTGGCCGACCTCAACGAATGGCGTATTGACCGGCGGCGGTGGGAGCGGCACAACCTGCAGCACGCGCACCCCCTTCCGCCTCGAGTCATAGAAGACTGATCCGTCCTCCCCGCGCATGCGCAGCCCCACCGGCCCTGAAGCGGCGCGCTCGGTAGCGTCGAATGTGTAGTACTCCAATGTCTTGTTCGGAGCATTACTTGCCGCAAACACCGAACATGTCACGCCAGACTGGACGATAGAAAACCCGGTGATGTACGCGACGCTGTCGTTGATGTACCTGACTACGTGCAGGTTCGTTGTTCCGGCAGTTGACGCCAGCAATCCACGGGGAGACCAGCTTGCAAATGGCGGTGAGCCACCTGTCGCGCCACCTGAGAAGGTTCCTGTGTCCAACGTTCCCGATTTGGCCAGCTGCAAATTCTGATAGCCAGCCCCGATCTGGATCTGCCCGGTGTCCTGGTTTCGTATGCGAAGCCCGACGTCCATCAGCTGTAAACCCCATAGTGAAGCGTGATGCCACCGACAGTGCCCGTAGTCGGCTGGCTTGGAAACATCTCCATCCTGACGTGGTAGTTCACCACGTCAGGATCCCAACTCCAGTTGATGGTGTTCCCGGAAATGGTGACCGACGGAGCCAGCATCCCGTATACCGACCGCTGGCCCTCGCAGGTGAAGTAGTAGTAAGGCTCACCTCCAAGAAAGTCGTTGACGACGAGACCTCCATTTGCTTCGGGCGGAGCCACCCACTTGTTGTTGGAGTTAACCGGGTTGTACAGCGGGAACGTGTATGACCCGATCCTCTTCGACAGTTTGGTGGTGACCGAAGTCTCCACATACCCGCTCTCGCTCCGCACGCGTAGCCCAATGTCGACCATTACTGCAGCACTCCAAGCTCCACGGCGAGGTTGCCGTTCGGGTAGCGGATGTAGATGCCCTGATTGGTGATGTTCAGTCGATACCCGCCAGCAACACTGCCATTGAACTCGAACCCACCACCTGCAGCCTTGTTGATCCGCCAGCCGGTCTGGCCCGCGGCATAGTCGTCAGACTGGATCACCCCGCTGATCTTCGCGTTGGTGATGGCCGCGTCGGCGATGTTCGCATTGGTGATCCACGCCGTGCCGATCAGCGCCTGGCTGATGAAGGTCTGCCCGCCCTGAATCACGAATGGCGTGGTCACCTGGCCGTTCACCAGGTTGATCACCGCGAACCGGTCAGCCTGGAACAGGATCTGGCTCTGGTAGCTGCCGTCGGGCTGATTCTCGATGCCGATGCCCATGCCGGCGGCGTAGTACTGACCGTTGGCCGCGACCTGTAGCTTCAAGCTCCACGACGCGCTGATCCGACCATCCATGTCCACGACGGCCTGAGAGGTCTGCTGCACGATCGCCTGAGTTTCGCCAACGCTCGCCTCAACTGTTTCCTGCCGGCGCGCCAGGGCGTAGTCGCCCTCAGCAATGACCGTCTGGATGGTGAGCGTTCCAGCGAACACCGTGGCGTCACCTGCACCCCAATCACTGTCACCGGCAGCCTGCACATCGAGCTGCGCGAACAAGCCGTCGGTCTTCTGGCCAATGGCCTGCAGGCCGGTCTCCGGATCGTTGACCTGCAGCTCCAGGGTGTTTACCCGGCCAACCACCGCGCCTGCCTGAGCGATCGCGTCGCCCACGTCCTTCCACTTCGTGCCCGGCGGCTCCTCATTGCCCGGCGCGTTGTCGTTCCACAACCAGATCTTGCCGTTGTAGACAACAGTCTCGCCGGGCTCGTAGGTAGCACCCGCCTCCCAGATCAGCGGCACGATCTGGTCGATGCTTTCAATCTTGGCCAGAAGGTCTTGGCCCAACGCGCTCTCGCTGATCTTCCCCGAGAAGTACGCGTCGTAGTCCGACTGGTTGGTGCTCGCCTCGCCCATGACGCCAGCACCGGCCGGATACCACGGCCCGATGTTACCGCTCTTGTCCACCAGGCGGCCCCAGAAGTAGAACCGCGCACCGGCGGCCAGGCCGTCCAGCTGGTAGCGGTTCTGCGGGTAAGCGAAGTCCGCGAACTTCGTGGCGCTGGCACGGTCCGGCCCGGCACTGCGCCAGATCTCGGTCCGCTCGGTGTCGGTGGCGCCAGGCGGGAAGCCCCAAGCCAGCTGGATGCCGAACACCACCGGCGTGGCGGTCAGCGAGGTCAGCGCCGGCGGCGGCTCGGTCTTGCCTTTGATGTCCGTGAGCATGCTCAGCGTCGGCTGCGAAACCGCGTTGAGCGCATTGACCGCGCGCACCCTGGCCAGGTACTTGCCGGCATAGATGCCCCGCACCTCGCAACTGGTGGTCCCTACCCTGCCCGCACGTACCCAGTTCAGGTCGTCCCGGCGCCACTCCACGTCATAGGCGATGGCCTTGTCGGCCACATCCCATTCAATGGTCAGCACCGGCGTGGCGATGCCCTGGTCGATCACCACATGGGACGACATGCGCACGTTGGCCGGCGGCGGCTGCACGCTCGGCGGAATGACGCTGATCGGCGGCGGCTCCAGGCGGGTGCCGTCATCGATGGCCGCGAACTTGTCCGGGCGGTGCTGGAGCGCCGTGATGCGGTAGGTGAGCCCCTCCTCCTCGGCGATGCTCAGCACGCGGAACTGCTGCAGCACCAGGTCTGCCGACTCGGTCGCCCAGATCGACTGCGCCACCGGCACCGCGCTCCACGGCGCCGAGACGGTCACCACGCGCGTGGTCGGGTTGATCCCATTGATGGTGCGCGCCTCGGCCTTGCCGCTCGGCAGCGTCGCCCGCAGGCGATCACCCACGGCCATTGTCGGAGGCACCACGTCCAGCGTCAGGCTGTTGGCAGTTGCGGCGCTGATGCGGCCAGAGTTGCGGCGGCCGGCACGGTTTGCATCGGCCACATGGATCACGTCACCCGGCATGCAGTTCAACGCGTCCAGGCCCACTGCGAAGGTGACCGTCTCCGTCTCCAGGTTCTCGCTGTAGAGGATGTGGTTGCCCACCCGCTGCGCCTGCGACTTCGAATGGCAGCCCAGCGCGGTGACCTCAATCTGGTTCACACCATAGCGGGCGATGCCGTCGTGCAGCTGCACCGGCTCAACCTTCTGCCGTCCGAAGTCGTCCGGGTCGGTCCAGGACACCAGCGCGACGGTGTGGCGTGCCTTCCGGCCGCTACCTTCGTAATGGAAGCGGCCCTCGATCACGTTGGCCTGGCTGTATGTCGGGCCCGGGTCCTTCGGCATGTCCGCTGAGGCCATGACCTGGCCACCGGCATAGAAGCTGATGCCCCGGAACATGCTGGCCATGTCCTGTAGCACCTTGTAGGCGTCGGTCCGGGTCTGCAGGTACAGGCTGCAGGTGAACCGGGGCTCCTGGCCGCCCATGCCGTCGCTGACCAGCTGATCGCAGTAGCGCGCGATCTCATACAGCTTCCACTTGTCCACCCAATCCAGCGGGATCCGATTTCCCAGGCCGAAACGGTCGTTGGTGACAATGTCGAAGAACACCCAGGCCGGGTTGTTGGTCCATGCCGACTTGAAGGTGCCGTCCCAGATGCCGCTGTAAGACCGCGTGCGCGGGTCGTAGTTGCTCGGCACCCGGATGATGCGGCCCCAGATCTGGTAGGCGCGCGAGGGGACGTTCTGGAAGGCGCTCGCGTCCACCTGCACCGCCGCCAGTGCGCAGTTGGGATAGCGCAGCTTGGCGTCGATGATCTCCGTCAGCGAGAGGATGTTCACCGTATCGGCAACGGTGGAGCTGTTGGCGTTCGGCGTCAGGCGGCGGACGCGTGCCTGCCACTGCGAGCCGGCCGGTAGATCAATGCGGTGGCTCCGCTGGTACTCGCTGGTCGTCTTGCCCCGTAACGCATTGGTCAGCACGGTGCTGAAAGCGCCACCATTCACCGACAGATCGATCGCATACTCGATCGCGTAGCCTTCCATGTCGGCGTTTTCGGTGTTCTGGCGCCAGAGTGCGGGTAGACCGAAGCGGATGCGCGCGGCCGAGAGATCGGCCCCTGAAATCGTGCGGACCACAGGCGCGTTGCTGCGCAGCTCTACCCCGACCGTGACTTCGTTCTCGACCGATGGGAATCCGGCGATGTACTCCTGGTCCTGCGTGCCTGCACGGGTTTCCACGCGCACGCCGGCAAAGTTCAGGGTGCCGTCGCTGTTCTGGATCGGAACCTGGTTGAGGTAGACGGACTGATTGCCCGCCACCAAGCCCCGGATCTCGCCCTCGCTGATCAGGTCTAGGATCTTCGCGTAGGAGATCGAGTGCAGGCTGTCTGGGGTCTCGACCGGCGTGCGAGCGTTCCCACCGCCCTTGCCGCCAGCGCCGGCAATGGCCACCGGCGAGCAGGCGAGCGCCAGCTTCGTGGGTTGATACTTGATGGCTACGTTCACTGCTGGTCCTCTGCGTAGATGCCGCCGCTGATCACCGCCGAGCCCACGAACATCCCCTTGGTGTCGTGGCCCCCATAGGCAACGGGTACAGGGTTGCCCTGCGCCTGCGTGTTCACGGCACCGTTCATGCTGTAGTTCGGGGTGTTCTCAGGACTGTCCTTCGCACCCAGCCCGGTAGGCTGTGGGGAAAGCATCTGCACGATGCCGCCGGCGGCCATGGCCACACCCAGCTTCATGAGCGGTACGCCCACCGGGGTATAGGAGAAGATCGCGCCCACCACGATCAGCACGGCACCGACGATCGTCTGCAGCGCACCCGCGCGCTTCGCCCCCATCAGCAC
Organism: Stenotrophomonas sp. GD03794; assembly: GCF_029842145.1. NCBI lineage: Bacteria > Pseudomonadati > Pseudomonadota > Gammaproteobacteria > Lysobacterales > Lysobacteraceae > Stenotrophomonas > Stenotrophomonas sp. GD03794. Next base: position 79,764 of record NZ_JAOCFV010000008.1, on the reverse strand, counting down.
CGGCGCGATTCGGATGTCGTCACCACCTGGCGGATCACGCAGCTGATCCTTGGACAGGTTCTGCCGCCCGACGAACACGGCGAACTCCATACCCTTGGCCTTAGCGCCCATGAGGTACTGCTGGAATCCCGGAAGCAACACGCACAGCGCGCGCACGGCCTCGGCAGGGTTGCTGACGGCCAGGCGGAACTTGCGGCCGAAGCGAGCGCCCAGGAGGCCGTACAGGCGAATAGTGCGCAGGCGATCAGCCATGGTGGGCCCCCTTGTGCCGGACGATGTAGCGCGTGCGCTCGGCCCACATGCCGCCGTAGACCACCTTCTCCGACAGGCGGCCGTGCATGTGGTGCAGCATCTGGCCGTCGCCCAGGTAGACCCCGGCGTGGTTCGGCACAGGCGAGCGGATCTGCATCAGCACCATGTCGCCGCGCTGCGGCTCGCTGTCGATCAGCTCGAACCCCTCAGCGCGCAGCCGGTCGAGGCTGTAGAGGTCCTGGCCCTTCTCCCACCAGTCGTCCTCGCGCTCGTACTGGCTGAGCTGGATGCCCAGCTCGCGGGCGTAGAAGTCGCGCACCAGGGTGTAGCAGTCCAGCACCCCATGGGCGAACTGGCGGCCAACCAGCGGCGCCTCGTAGCCACAGGGCTCGATAGTCTGCAGGTCGCCACACTCCGGCTCTGCGCCGGTGCACTGCCCAACGCTCACGATGTGCCACGGCAGGCCGCTGGCCTCGCACATGACCCGGTCAGCGTCGGACGCAGCCGCAGAGGCGTTCGGGTGGCTGTGCACGACAGCCAGAACCTCGCCCTGGTCCTCAGCGTCGGCATAGTCCTCCGCCGGCAAGCGGAAGTGCTCGCTGGGGGTGGTGGCCACGTTGCGGCAGGAAATGTAGGCCTCGCCATCGGCGCCGGCCACGATCAGGCCGCAGCACTCGCGCGGATACTCGGCCACGGCGTGCGCCTGGATGGCCTGCAGGGTGCTCTGTTGCATGGTCTCGCCCATGAAAAAGCCCGCACATGGCGGGCTGGATGGTTGCTCGATCGTGGCGCGAATCAGGTGCGCAGCAGGCCGGAGGCAGGGAACCCGCCATAGGGCAGCGGCTTGTCGGCGCCGAAGCGCAGCTTGCAGCTCCCCACCCTGCCCCCGCACTGGTCCCGCGCGGGGTCGGTGGTCGGCACATCGTTGGCGTCGGCCACGGCCGGGCCTGTGTAGCCGCAGTAGGGGCCGCGGTAGCCGCCCCGGATCAGTGCGCCGCAAACGCCCGAGATGATCTGACGACCGGGCAGCTGCTCGCCGTTGAGGTCGATCGCCGTGGTCAGCTCGAACTCGACCACTTCCTTGGTTTCGGAGACCTTGCGCTCGATGAACCAGATCTCGTCCAGGAAGTGCTCATTGGGGTCGGCGGTGGGGTGTCGATCCTTGACGGGATCATTCGTGGTGACTTGAAAAGTTGTCGCATTCTGGCCGAGCTCCAGCTGCGCGCCCAGCAGGATCACATCCTGTCCAACCACGGCGCTGGTGGGCCCAACCTGCAATGTCGGCGCCGCTGAATTTGCCGCGTTGTAGACGATCCTCACCGTGATCTTGACCACACCACCTGTGCGCTGTTCAAAGCCCAGCAGCTCCAGCGGACCAGCCGCTGCTGTTGCAGCCGCAATGCTGCCATCGCTGTTTAGATTGAACAGCGACTCGCGATAGGCGCCGCCCACTGTGTTCGAGAGGACTAGTCGAACCCGCTGCGAGCTTCCAAACCGAACGTAGAACGTGGCAACCGCAGACTGGCCCGCAGCGATGGAGAATGAGCGCAGTGGTGCTCGGCGATTGTTGGAAGTGCCCCCATTGCTGGAAATGCGCGTCGGCGTGAAAGTGATGCCGTCCGCCACTTCCTGCGGTAGTTGTGCCGCCGCGGCACCGTTGTTCACCCACCCTGACCCGTTGGGGTTGTTGCTGAAGTTGACCAGGTTGACGATTGGCGGATAGTTGGCCGCGTCCAAGTACTTCACCAGCGTCTGCCGGCGGATCACCTTGGCCCCAACCATGTCGCCGTAGAGCATGCACATGTCCGCGATCCGGCCGTCGAGGTTGCCGACCTTCAGCCGCGGGTTCGGCGGCTGGTCGCTGGTGCGCTCGAAGCCGCTCGCCTCAATCGGCCAGGCGCCGTACTCCTGCCCCTGCCACCAGATCACGCCAGACTGCAGGTGCGCGTGGAAGAACAGCTGGTCGGCGCCGAAGCTGCTGGCGTCCAGCTCGTAGACCGTGACGCGGCCGCCCGGCTCGAGCTGCTGGGCATCGGCAGTAATCATGTCCGTTCCACTCCGAGGAATGCAGCCACCACATCCGGGTCCACGCCGCTGATCGTGGTCTCAGCGTGCCCACCAGATATTGGCCTTGGGTCGCATGTGCTGATGGCGTTGGCAAACTGCGCCGCGTACTCCGGCTTGCAGAGCGTATCTCCGATTCCGTACCACATTTGGATCGGAACGCCAGCAAGCTTTCCCAACTGAGCCATAGTCAACGGGTTGTGGGTCGCACCATGTGTCGCTTCGTTGTAGGTGCCGCCGTACGCGGAATCGATATATGGCCTGTAGAGGCTGCTATTGGCCCTGATGTCCGCCAGGTTGATCACAGGAATCATCAGGACGATCCGCCCTACTAGAGTTGGGTTCGCTGCAGCCCATGCCAGCGCCGTCGTTGCACCCATTGACTGGGCAAGGATGTTGATCCGCCCCTGCTTCACACCAGGAATCCCACGCAAGTAAGCGCGTGCCGAAGTCATCCTGGATATCGCAGTGTCATTTCCCCAAGTCTGATTTCCACCAAGGTCTGCGCAAACCATGAGACATGACTCGCCCACAGCCTGCATTACAGGCCAGCGCGTGCCAATTCCCATCCATTGCGAGCTCCCCCCGTCGCCGCCCTCCGAACCGTGTGCGTAGAGCACGCCTTGGTAACTGGCCTTTGAGTCTTTTGAGCGCACGACAACGTCGCGCTCACCCGCGAATGCCCTGCCGATGCCGGTATCCGTCCAGATCATGCGGTCCTCACCTGAAGATGTGCGTAGTCGCCATCTGCGGCATTGCCGTAGAGGTTGGCATTGCCAGTACCAAGCACCATCAGCTGGAGCTTGAATAAGTAGGACCTGCCCGGCGTTAGTCCCGCAACGCGAGCCTCACGCCAACGAGTGTTGTACTGGTCTGAGGCTCCTCCTTTGCCTACAGGGTTAGGGCTGAGGATGTTGGCGACTTTGACGCCATCGCACAGCAGATAGAGGCGGGAGAAGTCTCCGCTCGTAGTCATCAGTCCACCAAACGACGCAACGATGGGACGCTCACCAACGCGGCAGGAGACCGCCATGCCAGGTACATCGACAAGGGTTGTGGACGAGGTGCTGAAGACAGATCCCATCTGCGCGAATCCCAGCTCGCTGCCACCGCTAGGCATCACTCGCCACGCAGTCCCGTCGCTAATGTAAGTCTCCTGCACGTCGGTGGCGAAATAGCCGAGCCCCTTGTTCTGCGCCGCAGCCGGCCGCGCCGCGTACACGCCTGATGCTGCAAACCCGCGCGCGTATAGTTCCTCGAAGTTGGCGTTTGCCTTCTCAAAGGCCGCCTTTGCGGGGTCGCCTTTGTAGGTTCCATGGTCGGTGGTGGTGTCGATTACTTGGCGTGCCATGTTGATCCCTTACGGCTGGAACGTCTGTTCGAATGTGGCGTTGAGCGTGTAGACGCCATTGCCATGTGGGGTGAGGGTGTAGGACTTGCATAGGTACAGGCCCTGCACTCCAAGCGGCGGCGTCCACAGGAACGAAACCGCTCCCTTCCGTGCGCGCAGGAAGGCCAGTGCAGGACCCACCTTCGACGAGCGGCCGACGATGGATATCGGCCACTGCTGGGTCTCGTTGTTCAGGCCATCGGACGCGGTCTGCCTGTACCCGTCGCCGAACTGCACCTCCCGGACAAGAAAGTCGCCGGTGCCGGTGATCTCGGTGCGCACGCACCAGGTGAAGACCTCAGCCATTGCGCGTACTCATCTGGTGGAAGATCCCACCGGGGCGCGACTGCTGTACCGCCCACTGGTTGATCATCTGCGTGAATGCCTGCTGCGCCTGCCGGCCCTGCTCGCTGCCGGCGCCCTGCTGCGTGTTGCTCGTACCGTCGCTGGTGACGTTCAGGGTCGTGTTGAAGATGTTGCTCATACCTCCGCCAGCACCCATCGAAGATGCAGGCAACCCAGCAGTGATCGGGCGGACAGATCCAGCATCACCAGGGATCAGATAGGTTTTCCCGCCCTGATCAAACAGCTCAGGACGGCCACCCTCACCGACTCGGTACATGCTGCCGCCCGCTACCGGACCACCACCGGCACGGCCTCCTGCAGTTCCTCCGATCGCGCTGCCGATCGCATTGATCCAGCTGGAGCCGGCACCGCTGTAGCTATTCGCCCAATTTCCTATCATCTTGAAGATCTGCGAGGCTGCCGCCTGGGCAGCCATCTTCTGCAGCGTCTTCGCGAAGCTCTGAACCATCCCGCCCAAGCCCTCCGAGAACGGATCGAACAGGAAGTCAGCGAAGGCGTCCTGCATGTTGCGGGCGGCCTGGTCGGCAAAGGTGCTCATCTGGCTGTTTGCATCCTGGGTTTTGCTGGCCAGGTCCTGCAGCCCATCCCCATAGAGCGCGGCAAAATCGTCCTGTGCGTCCTTCACCGCCGCCAGATTGCGAAGAACCTCGGCCTGCGCCTCGCTAAGCGCGCCGTAGGCGTTGGTCTGTATGTCGTAGTTGACCTTGGCCACCTCACTGAGATCCCCATGCAGGGCAATCTCGCGCTCGAGTTTGGCGATCTGATCGTCAGCCCGCTCGCTGCCAGCTCCATACAGCGCCTCGTAATCCTCCTGGATCTGCTCTAGTAGCGACTTCTCTTTCGTCAAAGCGCCCGTGCGGCGGTCGGACGCGCCAGCAGCGCCTGACCCGGTGGGTGGGCCGCTCCCAGGAATCCGGGCTGTGCTATCGACCGAACCCGTCACTCCCTTGAAACTCTCGCCCGCGGCCTCCGACTTGTACCTCTTCGTCAGCTCCCGCTGGATGTCGAGCCGCTTGGCTTCCAGATCATTTATGCGCTTCAGCCGGGCTTCCTCCTGACCGTCGGTCAGAGGAAGGCCGAACAAGCCCGAGGTGTTCTTCTTGGCGTAGTTGATCTGGTCAGTCAGCCGCGCCATCTGGGTGTTCAATGCATCTTCGCCGGCGGCGGAGACCATGCCGCCCGCATCCAGCTTTCGAAGCTGGTTGGCCTTGTCGATGAAGTTGACGATCAGCACCGCACCATTGGCCATCTCAGCGGCCAGGTCTCCAACCCATTTGGTGATAGTGACGAAGGCGCTCTTAGTCTGGTCAGATCCAAGGAAAGCGGTCAGCTCCTTGAACTGAGGAAGCAGCTCGGCTGCTACCTCGTTCTTCAGCCCCTGGAAGGCCAATTGGATCAGGTTGGACTGTTCCTTGACCTCCTTCATAGCGACCAGGGTATCGGCGTCGAGCACAGCACCAAGGCGTTGCGCCTCATCGCCCCACTTCTTGAATCCCTCGCCGTTGCGTGCCAGCAGCGGTGCCAGCATCGATGAGTCGCTGGCAATGGCCTCCATGTAGAAGACCATCTCGGATTGGCTCGCCCCGGCCTGCTCCAAGGCACTGTAATAGCGCTGCAGCACCTCGGGGCCACTCAGATGCTGCAGCTCCTTCGCAGTAAGCCCAATACGCGGCGCGATCTGCTCGAAGAAGTCCTTCATCGCGCCGCCGCCGGTCTGCAGGAAATCACCCAGCTTGTCCTGGGTGTCTTTGAAGATGTCGGCCAGCTTGTCCTGTTGGATGCCAACGGTGGCCGCGCCTGCGGCCATGCGCTGGAATACCTGCTCATTCGTTCCCGACAAGCGGGAAAACTTCTCCAGTTCCGCGGATGCATCGACCAGCTGCCGGGTCCAGCCCAGAACTGCCGTACCGGCCGTGGCCAACCCACCAGCAATGGTTCCACCGATTAGCCCAAAGGCACGCCCGATATCAGCAGCAGTCTCCCCAGCGTCCTTGCCAAGCTTCTTCATCTGCTTGGACGCGCGGTTGGTGTCGGTCTCGAACGACCCGGTGCGCATCAGTAGGTCGACAACGATTGAGCCGGCAGTGGCCATAGTGGGGTCCAGTCAGGTTAGAAGCCGAGGGCCTTGGATACATCGCGATCGGCGTCGCTCAGGACCGGGTCGTCCGGGCTCGGGGCGAGGAATCCGATGATGCTTTCGTACTTGCCGCCGAACGCGGTTCCTATAACTGCAGCCGGCCGGTGGAACCGGTGCAGATCGTCGAATGGGTACAGTTCGTAGAACGCGCGCCAGCCGTCCAACTCAGCTGCTGGCATCGCATCGATCTCGCCGAGTGTCTTGCCCAGGGTCAAAGCGAGCTGGTATCGGAACCACTCGCTGCTTCCTCGCCGGGCAAGCTCTCCTTTCCCTGGTAACTGTGCACCTCGCTGATGGCCTTGGTCAGAGCGATCTGCACCGCGAACTTCAGGCGCTTGGCCTGCGCCAGCGAAAGAGCCGGTTTCCCCTCGGGATCGCAAATGGCCTTCGCGATGAGGCGAGCCATTGATTCAGCCTGCTTATCCGGGTCTTCACTGGACTGTCCCGTGAAGAACCCGCGCAGCACACCAGCCTCCTGCTCGCGGATGTAGAAAGTGTGCTTGCTGCCATCGGCAAGCTTGACCTCCCTCTCATGCACGTCGTCGGAGATGAACAGCGAGGGGTCCAGCAGCGGCACTGCAGCGTCGTTGGTCTCGGTCATGGGGTGATTCCGTAGAGATGGATCGCCACGGCGCCGCTTGGGCGCCGGGCGCTTGGATGGGATCAGGCCAGCGGCTTGCCGTAGCGGGTGACGCCGCCGCTGCGCTGCACGGTGACCGTGCCCCGCACGATCTCGTTGGTGGCGATGTCGATGTTCACGTCGGCGATATAGCCACTGAACAGGAAGCCGGAACGGGCAGTAGCCAGAGGCGGCACCAGCTCATCCTCGGTGTCGAGCGTGGGCGCCGCCGTGCCGTCACTCAGGCCGATGTACCAGCTTACGTTCTCACCGGTGTCCTTCAGCTTGAACAGCGCGTCATGCGATGCGTCGCTGGGGATGTAGTTAAACGGGATGGACACCTGGCCCGGGTTGCCCAACCCGCGCTGGTACTCCTTGTCCACCGTTGCATCCAGGCAGGTGGATTCGATCTGATCGGCAGCTCCGCCCAGCCCGGACGCACCGGTCGGGCAGGCGAACTTCACGATCGCCGGGCCACCGGCCGCGTTCGGGTTGACGAAGAACAGATGGGTGCCCTGGGTCTTGACGACGCCCTCGGTCATGGCAGTTTCCTCTGAAGGGCCGCGCGAGGGCGGCATTACGGATGACCAGCGTTCAGCGCTGATCGATGAAATCGGCCTCGAGGCCGACGCGGTACAGCTTGGTATCGGGGTCGCGGTTGTTGACCACGACACGATTGACGATAAGTGCGCCATCCAGCGCAGCACGCACTGCCTTGGCGAGCTGCTCCACTCCTGCGTCGGTCTTGTGGTAGCAGTCGATCTGCACACTGGTGAAATCACCGCCTGGAGCTGCGCTCAGGTTGTCGAACGCGGAACCGGTCACGATCTGCCAGACGATGTAGGGGCGGGTCTCTGTCTGCGCCACTTCACCGTGCCGCCCTATGCGGTCGTCGACGATCGCCGACACCGCCGCGGTGCGGATGGTTCGATACACCTTCGGGAACATCAGCGGCGCCCTCCATTCTGCGCGGCGAGGCGCTTGGTGATCTGATCCAGGCGCTTCAGCAGGTCTTCGCTGACCACGTCGATGATCTGGCTGGCACGGCGCTGGACGGCCGGACGCAACCACGGATAGGCGGGTTGGGTACTGGACCCGTATTCCATGAGCTGGGCAGCCTTCCGGGTGGTCGTCTTCGAACCATGCGCGTTGACGAATGCCTTGCGCTTCACACGCACCAGCTGACGCTCGCCCTTGGTTCCTACGGGCGCCTTACCACGGCTGGCGATGATGCTGTTGACGGTGGTGTCTGTGCTGTCGGCGCCACCAATAGCTGCGGAACGGCGGAAGTTGTCCTTTGCTTGGTCGCGGAGCAACCTGGCGCCCTTGGCCAATGCGAGCTTGACCGGACCGCCACGCTTGCTGACGACCTCAGCCGGCAAAGCCTCCAGCGTCGACAGAACGCCCTCGATCCCATGAATCTGAAGTTCGACCTTCACAGGTACACCTCGGCGTCCTCTGCAACCCAGTTCCGCAGCAAGGCACCACCGGGGTCCGCTTCACCCTTGAAACCCGGGTCATGCCCCATGCCGATGCCACCGCGACCTGGCAGACCCTTGATCCCAACGACACGGTGGCCACCGAACAGGCGGCGACCGCGCGGACGGCGCCACAGTTCCAGGTCGATGAACTTCGGCCGTGATCGGCAGGCGTCAGCGAAGTCGCGGAGGGCCGAACCACGCATGGCGGTGCTGCACAGGCTGGCGTGACCGGTGTTCGCCAGCTGCCGGCCGCGCCGCTGCTCCACGTTGTAGTAGCGAGCGCGGTGCTCGCCCACCAGCTCGGCATGCTCCAACTCCGCAGCGACCGTGGTCAGCCAGTCAGGCGCATACCAGTCATCGTCCTCGATGATCACCAGCCGCTCTTCCGGACCAACCGCGGCCAGCCCCTTCAGCAGGTTGCGAGCCTGCGTGTTCTGCCCGGGCGCCCAGTGTGGCGATGGGCGCACCAGCACCAGCTGCCAACCCTCGCGCCGGAAGGTCACTGGCTGCGGCTCAGGGCCGTCGTCCACGATGATCCAGCGGACGGGGCCGGCGTAGTCCTGCCGGGCCATCCAACGCTCACACAGCGCCCAAGCGGACGGCCGGGCACCGGTGGCTGTGAGCAGCGTCAGCACCGCGCCACCGAGAAGGTGTGCATCGGCAGGCGCCGGCGGGCCACGCCACGCTCGCCATGGTCGTTCAGTTCGATCGGCACCTCGCCGGCGTACTCGGTCGCGATGTCGCTGAAGCCAGCATCGGCCAGCAGCAGCCGCAGTCCGCTCTGGCTGTAGCGGTAGTAGTCGTCGGGATAGCCGTGCTCCGGGAACGCGAACAGCGTGGTGATCACCAGCAGGCCACCGGGCTGCAGCACCCGGCGAAGCTCCGGCAGCGCCAGCCACGGCCGGGCCACGTGCTCCAGCACCTCCGAGCACACGATTCCGCTGAAACGCCCGGCCCATTCCGGCGGCAGGTCGTGGATGTCGGCCACCTGGTCGACGCCCTCGCCCGCCTGCATGTCGATGCCGGTCCACCGGCCAGTAGCCAGGTCACGGTTCGTGCACCACCATGCAGCAGGGTCATGGATGCGACTGCCGACCTCCAGCACGTCATCGCCCAGGGCGCCAGCATGGCTCTCGATGTATGCGCGGATGCGACCTCGCACCGAGCTAAGCGGCAATCTGTTCATCGAATTCGAAGCACCTGAGAGCTGAGCCGGCCGTGCAGTTCACGACCCGGACGTGGGGGTTCTGGCTCGCCCACTGGGCGAACTGCTGCTTGTGGATCTCACGGCGATGCGGCGCCGTGTTGGTCAGGCCGTTGGCGTACGGCCCGAAGAAGTGGCTGCCATGCATGTCGAATCCGTGCAGACGAACCAGCGTCGCGCCCAGATGGGCGGCCACCGACAGCGCCAGTACCCCGCTGTTCCAGTTGGTCAGCGCGCCGGGCAGCTGCAGCACCCCGCCAATCCGGTGGCTGCTGTAGCGTGCGCCGGCGAACTCTCGGGCCTGCGGATACTTGTCCCACCACTGCCGATCGCTGGCCGCCAGGAATTCCGCCCACGGCGCCAGCTCGAAGGCATTGGCGACCACGCCGACGCGGCGCCCGCGCAGCCGCTCGGCCAGGCTGGCCGATGCGCTCGGGCCTGGTCCAAGAAGGTCGATCTCGATCATTGGCCGTCGTTGACCCCGGCCGCGACGGGAATGGTGATGTACTCCAGTCCCGATGCCTTGTCCGGCAGCAGGCCGGCAATGTTGAAGATCTCGCCGCGATGGACCAGGCGCATCGACGGCAGCAGACCGTCGCGGTAGCGCATGGTGATGCGTGCCGTGACCGCCGATTGCGTCTGCCCGGACTGGATGAACTCTCGGGCGGACAGCGGCTCGACAGACGCCCATACGGTGGCCACGTCGACCCACGCCGTCTGCTCGACACCATCGCTGTCCTTGGTCGTCACCTGCTGCTGGATCAGCACCCGGTGCCGCAGGATTCCACTGGCAACGTTGCTCATCAGGCCACCGTCGTGCGCCGCAGCGGCGCGAGCTGTGCGGTGGCGGCCTTCGACAGCACATAGCCGTGGCCAGCATCGGCCGGCACCACGTTGTCGCCCTCGCCCTCGCGGAAGCGGTACTGGGAGGCCAGCTCCAGCAACGTCGCGGCGATCACCGAAGGGTGCAGGATCGGCTCACCACTGCTGTCCTCGGCCGGCACAGGCCGGCCTGCGCTGTCACGGACCAGTTCCCCATCAGAGTCGCGCTGCAGCACGTACAGGCGCCACTCCTGCTTCAGCCACGCTGCCACAGACTCGGACACGGCCGGAATCCAGATCGCCAGCCAGCGGTCATCGGCGTCACTGTCGATGCGCATCTGCTCGCGGGCGTCCGCCGGGGTGACGAACTCACGCATGGCTGCCACCCAGCTGCACCGGCTCGGCCGGAACGCGCACGCTCTTGCCGTCCTTGCCGTCGCGTCCCTTGCGTGCGCCCAGCGCCCAGTCCTGGTCGTTCTCCAGACAGGGCTTCGACGCATTGCTCCGCTTGGCGATCCACAGGGCGCCGTCGTGGGTGATGGATTCGCCCGCCTTCACGCCCAGGCCTTCCCGCCAGAAGCCGCGGTGCACCATGTAGGGCAGCACGAACTCCTTTCGGCGGTCGCCGGCCCCCAGTGTGATGACGAAGCCACGCTCGGCGTCATAGTCACCCGAGGCTGTGTCGAAGCTGAGGCCGTCCCGGCCATCCTCACCGACGACCTTGCCCAGCCTGATCGTCTCGCCCTTCGTGGTGGTGATCACCAGCTCGCCGGCGCGATCGATCATGGCGCCGGCCAGGCCGACACCGTCGGCACCGGCCTGCGGCGGGTTCTCGGCCAGGTGCTTTCCCACCGCCGCAGCCAACTGCTGTTCGGTGACCGGATCCGCGTCCCGGCCATCCTTCGGCACCGGCAGTGCGTCGACAGCGGCCTTCACCGTTGCCTCAATCACCGCGGGGTCTGCATCGCGGCCGTGCTGAACTGGGTTGGATTCGAAATGCTTGGAGACGGCATCGGCGGTGGCCAGGTCGACCAACGTCTGCAGGCGCGGAGATTCCAGAAGCTTGGCCACGACCAGGTCGGCCAGCGCATCCACTTCAACCGGCTCGGCGTCCTGGCCGGGGTCGCCTTTCTCCGGAGCCCGCTCGCGCAGCTCTTCCAGCTCACGCTTCACCGGCGCGATCGCCTCCCGGATCAGGCCGCCGATCTCCTTGCCGAAGTCGATGGGGTCAGTCATTGCGGAATACCTCAGCTCGCGCGGCGTGGATGGCCTTCATCATGAAATTCTCCTGCTGCAGCGCGCGCAGTTCGTCGCTGTCGTCAGGCGGCGTGTCGTCGGCCTCGGCGGACGGCGCCACCGGTGCGGCCTCGGGTTCGGCCGTGATCTTGTTCTGCCGGACCTGGTCGAGCGGAATGTCCTGCAGCTGCATGTAGACGGTGTCGCCCCCCTCCAGCGGCGGAAGGTTAAACGCAAGTCGGGCTTCGTTCTGCGTCTCGATGCCGCCACCGGTCAGCTTGGCGTGCACGTCCGCCTGCTTGCCCACGTCCATGCGCAGCAGCGGCTCCAGATCAAGCTCGACGCCCATCGGGCGGGAGATACCCAAGCCCTCGTCCAGAAGCTCTTCGATACCCTCGATGTGCGCCTGCAGCGCATCCGAGTAGTACAGCTGGTTGATGTCGTCGACCTTCATACCCGCAGGGATCGAGCCGATGCCGATCTTGAAGGGCGGGATGCCGAATGGCTGACAGATCTGCTCGTCCGAATAGCGCATCTGTTCGACCAACTGGTTGTCGGCCGACTTGAACGCAAACGGGGTGAACTTCATGTCCGCGCCGACCACGGCGACCTTGCCCGCGTTGGACCCCTGGAAGCTGCTGTTCCAATAGTCCTTCACAGCCTGAGCGTCCTCGTCGGACATGCCCGCCGGCGCCGTCAGGATGCCGCCAGGGTTGGCGCCGTTGGAGAAGAAAGTGGTCGAGTCCTTCAGAATCTTCAGGTTCTTCACGGCCGGCCAGTGGGCCGCGCACAGAGGCGGCACGCCGATCAGCTGGTGATGGAAGCAGTTCATCCGGTCGTGGATGATCTCGCTGGCCGGAACGATCAGCTGACTGCCCGGGTAGTTCTCCGGCAGCAGGTTCGATCCAGTGCTGTAGTTGAGTTGGTAGAAGACCTCGCCGCTGTCGGATACCAGCGGCTGCACGCTGAACGGATCCAGCACCCACAGACGGTTGACCACGCGACGCTCATCGCGGCCTTTCAGCACGTAGGTGTTGCCCTGGATCAACTTCGAAAGCATCCAGGCGGCGCGGAACTGCTGCGCGATCTGGTAGTTGTTCGGCTTGCGCAGCACGGGCCAGTAGGCGGTGTTGTTCTTCTCGACCCGCCAGATCCCGTTCGCGTCCTCTGACTTCAGCACGAACGGCAGCTTGCCGATGTCGGAAGAGATGCGGTTGAGACAGGCGTAGAGCGTGGGGTAGCAGAGCACCGTCCCGTGCTCTTCCTCCATGTCCCTCTGCCACGCACCAGCGAACGGCTCTCGGATCAGCGCTCGCCAGCCGCCGCGCTTCGGGACTGGAGTCAGTGCCTTCTTCGCCAGCGTAACTTCCATCCCGAAAATGCGCATGTCAGTCCTGTGCCTTCATGTCCCGGCGGTTGTAACGGCGGCCAGCCTTCGGTTCCTGCGCGGTCCCATCGTCCGCTGCCGTTTCGGCGGCGGTCGCAGGAGGCTCAGCGCCAGGCGCGCCCGGAGTGCTGCTCGGCGCCTTCACCTTCGGCAGTTTCGCTACCCCGTTCCGGACCAGACGCTCAGCATGGAAAGAAGGAACTTCGACTGCCTCACCTCGGTAGATGACGGTTGTTTTCATCGATAGATCTCCTGAAATCGGGGAGGGCCACGCGGCCCTCCCCTGCTCCGGTCAGTTGCCCCAGTTCACGCCCGACAGGACCGCGACCGCAGTCTGGCGGCGGCGCGACCAGTTGATGAAACGGTGCGCGCGGATCGCCGTGCTGTCGGTCTGGAACATCGAGACCAGCTGGGCCGGCGTGGCCGGGTCGCTGGCGTTCGTCGGGTTGTCCATCATCTGAATGGACGCTTCGGTGCTGAAGTCGACCGTGGCCTGGCCGTCATCGGACAGGTAGATGTTGTTGGCATCCACCAGCACAACGTAGCTGCCGTTCGAATCGGCCGGCACGTAGTTGGACACGATCACCGGAACGCCATCGATCGAACCACCCTGCGGGGTCAGGTCCGGGAACTCCTTCTGGCTGAGCTGGTTGACCAGGGACGAGGCTGCACGCGCGGTGGAGGCACGCATGATGTACACCGGCGTGGTGAACACGTGGTTCGCCTCATCGGAGGCTGCCCACAGAGCGTTCAGGTCGGCACGGATATCCGCAGCCGTGTTGCCCGACGACGGGATGGCAGTCACGCCGTTGGTGATCGACGCCGGAGCGACGTTCGCCACGCCGGCAAAAGCCGGATCGATGAAGTCGGTGTCCATGCGCTCGACCAGAGCGTCGACCAGCATGTCGCGGAACAGGGTTTCCGCCGCCGGATCGCTGAAGCGGATCAGCTCGTCGGTCGCCACCGTGATGCCAGCGACCTTGAACCAGCCGTGGTAGACGTCGTTGAAGCCGAACGCGGTTACCGGCTTCGGCTTGCCCTGGCCCACCCAGTAGCCGGTGCCGCCCGAGGTCGCGCCGCGGATGTGCACGTTGAACGGAATGCGGCGCAGCGACGGGATGCCGCCCTGGCCGAAGCGGCCGACGATAGTCCGGGGGCGCAGGAACTCCACGAAGTCTGCGGTGTACTGGTTGTAGGCCACCAGTGGGGCCGCCCAGGTCGCGTCAGTCGTGGTGGCAGCGTCCACGGCTGCCTTGGTAACGTTCGCCTGGAGGATGGACTCCATCTTCTGCGAGCCGCAGAAGGCAAGTGCTTTGGCAATCGCGCTCTCTGCGCCGAAACGCTCCTTGGCGATGTACGACGCTTCACGCATGTTGCCGCGCGCCGAGAAGACGCACATGGCATGGCGGGCAAACATGATGCCCGGCTCCAGCCGCTCGGACGATCGGACCTGGACTGCGCCTCGCTGGTGGGTCACCGCGCCGGCCTGACGGCCTGCATCGTCGGCGGCGATCGGCGCAACTGGGGCCGCCGAGCGCGCCTGAATCGCCAGCAGGTCCTCGAAGCGCTCGATGTCGCCATCCAGGGTCTTGATCTGATCCTTGATCGAGTCGAACTCTTCCTGCTCACCGGTGTTCATGGACCGGCCTTCACCCATCGACTTCTCGACGACGGTATTCAGCTTCTTCTCCAGCTCGATGCGGGTGGCGCGGAGCTTCTCCAGCTGTTCTGCGATGTTCATTTTTGGGGTCTCTTTCGTAGGCGCAGCCGTTCGGCCCGGGTTCCACGCCGGGCAGTGCCTGCAGATGATGGGAAGCGGGTTCCACCCCGCAGGGCCGTCAGGCCCGGTGCTTCAGTGCAGCAACTTCACCGCGCCGCCAGCCGGTCGTTCTACCTTGGCCGCTTGGCGCTGGATGAGGGGGACGCCGTAGTTCGCCGAGCGGCGGCCGCCGGCTGTGTCCATAGCCTTGATCGTCTGAATGGTCGCCGCGGCGTTGGCCGGGATAGTGACCAGGGAAAGCTCGTAGATCTCGGTCTCGGTGAACCGGATACCGCCGCCTTCCATGTAGCTGTACTCCAGCGCGCGGAAGCCGATCGACACGCCGCGCACCAGCTTCTCCTTCACCGACTGCCAAGCCAGGTCGCACAGATCCTTCAGCGCGCCGGGCGTTGCGATCTTTGCCACGCTGGCCGTGAACGGGATGCCCTTGGCCGTTGGCTTGCCGAACTTCACGATGCCCACCGGGCTGTCGTGGCGGTGCTGCCACAGCAGTGGCAGCTCGGCGGCGAACTTGGCGCCCAGCGGTTCGACGACGTCGCCATAGCGGTCGGGTTCCGGCGTGGTCGCCCAGCCGGTGATGATCTGCTGGTCGTCGTCGTAGGACTTGACCTCCAACACGCTGTAGGCGCGATTCTCGGTGTTCATTCAGTTCCACCCAGGGTCATGAGGACGAGTTTCTTGTTGCTCTTCTCTTCGGCCACCGGAATGCTGATGCCAATGGCCATCAGCAGCGCGGTGATGTCGTCGATCTTGTCGGCGGACCGGCGCTTGTCCGGCGCCATGTTCAAGTTCACGTCTTTGCGAGCGACCAGGTTGGCCGCGCACCAGGCAAGCACAGGGTCACCGTCGTGCACCAGCCGCTTTCCGATATAGGCGCGCTCCAGCTCCACCATCGCTGGGTGGTAGGACTTCGTGCCCTGGATGAACTCAACCAGCGGAACCTCTGCCGCTACCAAGCGGCTGACCATCTCGGTCGCATTCCAGCGATCGAACGCGAGCGATTGCAGGTTGAACCGCTCGTGTACGCCCAGAACCGCCTGCTCAATCACCGCGTAGTCAGTGACCTCGCCCTCGGTCTGCTCCAGCAACCCGGCCGCGACCCAGCCCGCATACGGGACCGTTCCGCGCTCGGTGCGCTGCGCCACTGCCGACTCAGGCACCCAGCGGCGGCCCCAAGTGATGATCTTGTCGTCCAAGCGCCAGACCAACCGCAGCGATGCAAGGTCGCGCGTGCTGGCCAGGTCAAGCCCACCCCAGCATGGAACGTCCTTCAGCGCCTCCAGATCGACTACGCCATGGCAGGCGTTCCACTTTGGCAGCAGGATGAAGCCGTTGGCCGCTGCAGCAGGCCGGTTCAGCCGCTTGATCTGAAACTCAGCGAGCTTCGAAGGCATTGCCTTCGCCTCGATTGATTCCTTTCTGATTGCCGCGAGAAGGTGGGGGTTTACGTCCATCAACGGGTTGGCCTTGTGCCAGGCCTTCTCGTCGAAGTCTCCGTCGTCCTTGTCCACTGCGAAGAAGATAGCCAGGAAGTGGTCGGCGGCTTCGCCGAACACCCCCTCCAGAAGCTGTGTAGCGAACTGCCGAATCTCTGACCATGGACCAGGATTCGCGTACCCCTCTGTGGTCGTGAACAACCACAGAGGATTCCGGCGCGCACCGGCCGCCGACTGCAACACGTTCAGCAGATCGGGGGTCTTGTGCGCATGGATCTCGTCGAGACCAACGTGGGACGGGTTCAGACCGTCCTGAGTCGATGCCTTGGCGTTGATCGGCTTGAACGTCGCGCCGGTCTCGACCCGGCCGATCGCGTTGGCCCAGCACTCCAGCCCGTACGCCTCCCGCAGATCGGCCTTCTTCTCGGCCATTCGCTTGGCCACGTTGAAGATGATGCGCGCCTGGCTGCCAGTGGTAGCCGCGGAGATGACCTGCGCACCCTCTTCCTCTTCACAGCATTCGCAGTAGAGCAGGATGGCGGCCGACAGCGTCGACTTCGCGTTCTTGCGCGCGACCGCGAACAGTGCGGACGTGAAGCGGCGGGTTCCATCGGGCTTGCGGAACCCGAACAGCTGAACCACGAACCAGACGTGCGACGGGTGAAGCCGGATCTCCGGCGTCTCCCACTTACCTTCCACGTGGGGCAGCAGTTCGATCCAGCTGCAGGCGTGATTGGCGTGATCGCGCGAGAAGGAGAACGGCGCACCCTTCTTCTTTGCGCGCTTCAGATCGTCCAGGAACCGTTTCGCCGCCAGCTTGATCAGCCGGCCGAACCTCCCTCCCCTATCTGCCGCAGCCGCCTTCGCATACCCGATCGCGACATCGACGTAGTCATTTTCCGGCGGCGCGGGGCTTTCCGAGCGCGGCGAACGCGTTGCCCGGCTTTTCCGTGTCGCCATTCGGTTTCACCTTTCCCTGCGCCACTGGCGTCAGGCCGAAGTCGTTCATCAGTCCACGCAGCTGGGCAACCATCGATGCAACCGGCGCCTCGCCGGCGGCGTACAGCTGGACGGTCTTTCCATGAAGAGCGCAGAGCTGGCCGAGCGCCGACAGGCCGGCCTCGGTCAGGAGCTTGTTTGCGTGGAGGATTGGGGCTAAGCGCTCCCATTCCTTACGTGCGTGTGCGTTGGGCATCCAGTCCGGTGCCGGTGGCACATCGGACACCAGGGGTAGCTCGGCGACGGGGGGCGCTTCGCGGTCAGGCCGGTCGGTGCCGGCCACCACCTTCAGCGCTGTCGGCTTGCGGGGGCGGGACATAGACGGGCCTCAAAAACTGAATTTTCTGAATTGACGGTGCAAAAAAACGGCTGAGCGGCCGGTGTCCGAGGGGAACGCTTCGAACTTTTTCCCCTCCCCCCGGGGTATGCGATGCGAATCGCTCGCATTCATCGCTTCGAGAGGTATGGATGAGAACGATTCGCGCCTCGTGCTGCCTCTGCCTTGGTCTTCGTGCCATGGCATTCGCAGCAGATCGCCTGCAGGTTGTCCAACGCATCCGTGCCGCCTTCTGCCTGCGGCACAACGTGGTCGACCTCTTCTGCCTGGCGGATGCGACCAGCAGCGCGACACAGCTGGCACAGGTACATGTCACGCGCCATCACAGCATCGCGCTTGCGACGCCATGGCCGACCTCCGCGTCCTTTGCCATAGTTCTCAGGCGCGGACTGAGCCACATGCACCGGCGCCAGTTGCGGCATTGGGCGGTGGCGGTTCGGAAACCCAGGCATCAGCCGAGACTCTGCGACTGGTCGCGCTCGCCTGGCACCAGCTCACCGTCCAGGCTGCGGGCTGGCTCTTCCTGCTCTTCCTCGCCCTCAGCTGCCAGCGCTGACAGCAGGGCATCGACCTTCTCTTCGAGCAGAGCTGTTGCTCGGCTCTGTTCTTCCTGCCGCAGTTCAATGCGGCGCAAGCGCTCAGACAGGCTCACTAGTCGGCCCCTCATTCGGCCCCATGCCTTGGATCTTGAGGCTGCCGTCGTTCATCAGTTTCCATGACGCCTCGGGGCAGCGGCCATAGAGAACACCACCTGGTCGTTGCTCACGATCCGCCCACTGGCCGATGGCCTTGTCGATCTTCTCGGCCAGCGCCATGCCCAAGGACACTTGGGCATCTGCGCATTCGAATGGATGAGCGACCGGCTGACCCTGTGCATGGGTGTTCACCACCGCAAAGCGCTCTGCCGTCAGGGTCACGCGGTTGGGAAGCTCCTGACCGATCGATGCTTCCGCTGCCGTGGGCTTCAGCAGCCAGTTGCGCAACCACACACGCGGGTTGAATCGGTCAAGGATCACGGCTTCACCTGCTTCTGTTCGTTGGCCGGAGCCAGCTTCTCGATGGCGCCCAGCTGGCTGTTGCACTGCTCCAGGCTCAGCACGTTGGCGTTGTAGGCCGACACCACGCTCTCGATGGTTCGGGCGACTGCGCGCTTCACCGGGCAGCGGGCGGTCAGCGGCGCCGGCACGGCCACGGTGCGCTCGACGGTGACGTACACGGTCTGCGGGATCTCCGGCTTCTGGGCCTTGCTGCAGCTGCCGAACCCGCACAGCGGCAGGGCCGCGGCCAGGATCACAGCAACGGAATGGCGTCGCATAGGTTCTGCTCCAACTGCTGCCGGCATCCCGGCTGGGTCTTGGCCGCCTGCAGGGCCTGCTCGGCCTGGGTGGCGCGACGCTGGCTCTGGGCTGCTGCCGCTTCGGCCTGACGGGCGGCCTCCTTGGCTGCCTGCTGCTGCCGGGCGGCTTCATCAATGGCCAACTGGGTCTGCCGGTTCACCTGCTGCAGCAGCTGGCCACAGGCGTTCGCCGCACGCTGGTTCTCGTCGGAGCTGGCCTTGGCCAGGTCGCGCTGCTTCTCGGCGGCGGCGATCAGGGCCTGGTCTTTCTTGCTTCGATAGTCCGACCCGAGCCGGGCACCTATCAGCAGGACGGCGCCCACCGCGGCAACCCACAGCCCCACGCGGATCAGGCCCACATAGGGCCGCAGCGGGTCAGGGATCAGCATCGCCGTTGCTCAGCTTGGGCTGCACGAAGATGCGGGACACCGCAGCCAGGAACGAGGTGACGCCGGTCGATGCCAGGGCGCTGTAGGCCACGGTCTGCTTGAACCCGTCGTGCACCACAGGCAGCCAGTCCGCCGGCAGCAGCATATAGGCGCCGATGATGCCAAGCGCGGTGGCACTGATGATGCCGGCCAGCAGCGACAGGCGGACCGACCAGAACCGCCAGAAGTGGTGCCGGTCGCTGGTGAGTTTCACGTTCTTCACTTCAGCCCCCTGAGCTGCTTCAGCTCGCGGATGTCCTGCTTGTTCTGCTCGACCTGCACGGCCTGCTTGGCCAGCTCGAGCTTCACGGCCGGCACGTCGGCCAGCTGGGTGTTGAACGCCTGAAGCTGCTGCTGCATGGTCGCCATCTGTTGGTTGGTGACCTGCTGCTGGGTAAGAACCGCCTGCATGGAGCTGACCAGCCACACGCCACCAGCCGCCACCAGGCTTGTGAACGCGGTGAAGATCACCTTGGCGAAGGGCCCGAACGATATCCGGGTGCTGCCGTCTTGGCTCGGCTGGACTTCCATGGTCATGCGGCCTCACCCACGGCGCCGCCGGCCTTCCGGTAGATCTGTCGCAGCTTCTCCAGGCTCTGCTCATGCTGGCCGTAACCAGCACCTGGCAGGCTCGCCCATTCCTTGGAGCACAGCGCCACGGCGCGGTCGAACTGGCCACCCTTGACCGCATCCAGCGCGCGGCGGCCGCGGATCAGCTCGATGCACGCCTTGTCCTGGCTCAGGGGGCCGAAATCGGGCAGCTTCAGCCGTGCCTGCAGGGTGGCCCAGGTCCGTTTCAGGAACTGGTACCGGCCGGCTGCGGTGGAGCTGAGCGTGGAGTTCAGCCGCACCAGCTTCTCCGGATGCTTGCCGAGGTCGGTAAACAGGCCACCGCCCACCAAGACGTCGTAGCCGTTCCTCTTCGTGAGCTGCCGGCCGTTGTCGGTGCCTTCGGACCAGGCCAGCATGTCCAAGAACGCCACGACGTTCTGGCCGCCAGCCTCCTTGGGGGTGATCTGTGCCATGGGTCAATCTCCGGCGAAAGGGCGCCCGTCACCGCAGCCCGGCAGGCTCGCGATGGTTGGTCCGGTGTGGGCTGACGGGCATAGGTGGTTGCGGGGCCCGGATTCGAACCGGGGGCTTCCGGGTTATGAGCCCGGCGGCTTAGACCACTGGCCCACGCCCGCAGGAAAAGCAGTCCCGGAAACGCAGAAGCCCCGACACGGGGCCGGGGCTTCAGGGACAATTCTTGACAGTTGCAGAATTCAACCATTTGGTGCCGTCACTGTCAAGCGGCAATCGCCCACCTCATTCCCCGGAGCAGGTCCAGCGCTCTGGCCAGTTCGTGTCGGTACTGCCGAACAGACAGGGCGGGCGGCTCGTCGTCCGGGGCCTCAATAGGCTCGATCCCCAACCTACGGGCCATTTCCTTCTCGAACTGCTCGCAAGCCATACGGGCCTTGATGCCCCTGCTCACCGCGCTGGTGTACTCGACCCGCAGGATGATCGCCCTCAGCGGGCTCTGCCTGTGCATGGCCGCAACTGCTCTGTCGATCCACCGCAGCTCATCGGGGATTCCCAGGTCGACGGCTATCTCCGGGTTGTCGTGAGGGTGATCGGCATCGTTTGTCGAGCGAACGGGATCAACAGCCCAAGCCGGGAGCATGCCCATGCCAGGCACCCCGCTCCGCTCGGCCATGAAGCTGCGGCGCTCTGAGCCGTCCCGGCCCACAAGATCACGCATCGCGTTTTCAGTGGTGCCGGGCGCTAGGTCCCGCGCCTTGTCCAGGACGTGATAGCTCCGGTCGGCACGGCTTAGCGCGAAGCGGTTCACGTGGGCATTGCCCCAGAGTCGCAGCTCAGCGATCAGTTCATCTTCATTTCGCATCGCGCATCCCCTTCAGCACGTTCTCGTCAAATCGGAACACCGGCAGCAGGCCGTCGGTGTCGCAGCCGCCCTGCCGATCCGGCCGGCGCTGGCAGTGCGCCGGGCTGCTGCCGCGCTCGCGCATGGTGCAAACCGCGCACACGCCATGCCGGCGCAGGTAGGCGTTGTATCGCTTTCGCGTGCGCGCCTCGGCCGTGGTCATGCGCCGCCCCTGAGTTGACTGTCGCCATACAGGCCGATCAGCAGCGCATCAGCGCGGCCGTTGTCCTTCTTCCTCGTCAGCTGGTCTGCGGCGGATGGGAACCGTTGGATCGCCAGCAGACGAGCCGCGTCCTTTCCCTGGTTGGTCAGTCCGAACCAGCGCTTCCAGCTCGCTGGCTCGGCTCGCAGGTACGGGACGCCCAGCAACTCGAACACCGCCTTGGCTTTGCCGTAGTGGTCGCCGAAGTTGAACGACGACTGCGGTCCCGCCTTCCGCTCTTCCTTTCCGTCAGGACCGCGCTTCGGGGGCATGGCACGAACCCGCTCGATGACGCCAGACACGGCCGCACCTGGGTTCATATCGCGCGAGGCACGGATAAACAGCGCAATCGCCCGGGCGTCCACTTCCTGGCTCTCGCCCACTGTCTGCAACGGCATATCAATCACCGGGCCAGGCGCACCGTCCACCAGCGCCGCGATGGCGCCGGTCAGGCCTGGGTCGATGCTGATAATCAAGCGGCTCGCCATTGGCGGCTCTCCTTCATGTGCTTCTCGATCAGGGTGTTCTGCAGATCCAGCAGGTAGTCGTCGCTGCCGATCTCCTGGCGGAACTTGCGCGGCTGCCGGGCGTAGGACGGTCCGAACAGTTCCTCGCATCGGGCAGCGGACATCCCGCCGAACGGCTCGCCGCGATGCGACCATGGGTTCAGGCCGATGGTGAAATCGTGGCCACGGCGCTTGGCACCATGCTTGCCTCCGACCGTCAGGTGATGCACCTCGGCGGGGATGGGCCTGTCGCCCAAGTCGACGCCCAGGCTATGGGCCACGATGCAGCCGATTTCAGTGATGGCATCCATCCGCTGCTGCTGGGACACGGTCGGCTTGCCGGTAGAGCGGCCGCGCTTCATCGGGCACCCCCACGGACGTCCTGCACCATCTGGTCGATCACGGCCGCAATGCGTGAGGATTGGCCCACTGCCTTCCGTTGCGCCTGCGCAGCCATGATCAGCAGCTGCTCGGCGCTCAGGCCATGCAGAGTGGACGGGTTGCACTTCTGCAGGCATCGCCCCTGCATAAAGCACTCGCCGCTGGCGACCATGCACTGACGATGCGGGATAAAACCGACACGGGTCACGGCGTCACCTCCGGGCGAGCGGCGATCATGGCCGCGTAGATAGCCTCGACTGTGCCGCCTGTATTCCTCGCCTTGATGCCCGCCTGCCACATTCTTAGGCCTTGTTCTAGATCCACCGGAACCAGAACGAAGCCCTCGGGTGGCGTGAGGGCGGCGGCTATGGCGTTGATCGCGGCCTGGTCGTTTCTGTCGAGGTCAGCACCGCAGCCAACGTGATAGGCGTCCTCGTGCAGACCAAGCTTTCGCAGCTCGGTGTCCAGCAACTTCCGCGCCCGCTTCTCGATGGCGTCCATTACGCGACCCTCCTGTTCGAGCCGGCCATGTTCCAGAACTCGGCGCGCACGTCGTCGAGCATCACGTGGGCGTAGTG
Organism: Stenotrophomonas sp. GD03794; assembly: GCF_029842145.1. NCBI lineage: Bacteria > Pseudomonadati > Pseudomonadota > Gammaproteobacteria > Lysobacterales > Lysobacteraceae > Stenotrophomonas > Stenotrophomonas sp. GD03794. Next base: position 56,896 of record NZ_JAOCFV010000008.1, on the reverse strand, counting down.
GCTGCCGATGTACTCGGTCAGGCCGTCGAACAGTTCCTGGAACCGGGCCTGTTCCATCTCGTCGAATGACAGGCTTTCGGCACGCTTGACCGGAATCGTGCGGATCTCCGGAAGCACGCCGGCCAGCACCTTGCGGGCGCCCGCACCCAGCAGCGCCTCGCAGGCGTCCAGCACCGCAGCAATGACCGGCGTGGCGTCCATTTCCACCGTCTCGCAGCACACGCCGGCGTCCAGCTGCAGGCGCTTGATCGCATCGTGCGCGTCCAGCTGCTCCCAGCCTTCGACGTTGTCGACCATCAGATGCCCGATCTTGTGGATCAGCCGGTGCTGCCATTCCTCGCGCGGCTGCTTCAGCTCGCCGCGGATCTCCCGGCCCACGCGGAACTTGCGATCGCGCAGCAGCCGCTGGTCGACCGCATTGGCCGGCACAAGGGCGCCGACCAGCTCGCCCGTGTTCGGGTCGATCAGCTTGGCCACGACCAGGTAGATCGGCCGGCGCGCGCGCTTGGCGCGAATCTTCTTCGCTGCAGCGGTCAGGGTCATGCGACTTCCCCCAGCTCGTCGGCAGCGCTGCGGTTGACGTAGGACGTCGATCCGCCATGCCACGTCACCGGCACCACGCCGATGTTCCCGTGCCGGTTCTTCACCACGTTGATTTCTGCCGCGGTGCGTTCGGCCTGCGGGTTGGACAGGTCGCGCCACAGCATCATGATCTGGTCGGCTTCCTTTTCGATCTCCGAGCTGTCGGCCAGGTGCTTCATCTGCGGCCGCTCTCCGTCGGCCTCGCGGTTCACCTGGGCCAAGGCCACCACCGGAATCCGCAGGTCGCGCGCGAGGTTCTTCAGGCTGCGGGTGATGCTGCCCACCTGCTGGTGCTTCGGTGCGCGCGACATCGATGCAATCTCGATGCGCTGCAGGTAATCGACGTAGAGCGCGCGGATGCCCAGCTGGTGCTTCCACCGGCGGGCCTCGCGCACCACCTCGGTGATGTCCGGCGATGGCCGATCGTGGATGCGCACCGGGAGCGCGCCATACTGCTCGGCGGCGTGCAGCAGCGAGCCGACATCGTCGTGGCGGAACTTGCCAGCACGCAGGCGGCCGACGTTGACGCCGGAGCCAGCCGCCAGCCAGCGCAGGCCGACCTGGTCGGCGGGTTGCTCGCCAGAGATCAGGCCCACCGCCCCACCCTTCGCGCCGGCGGCAGTGGCGCCGAGCAGGAAGCCGGTCTTTCCCATCGCCGGACGGGCACCCACGATGATCAGGTCGCTGTCGTGGAAGCCGCCCAGCGCCTCGTCGAGGTCGAAGATGCCAGTGGAGACGCCGATCAGCTTGCCGCCGTTGCGCTGCGCTTCCATGGCCTGAGCCACAGCAGCATCGAGCGCCGACTGCGAGGTGTGTTCGTAGCTGCGGTCGGCGGTGTGCAGGGTCATCAGCCGCTGGATCGCGGCGTCCACCGCGTCCTCCTGCCGAGCCTGCGCGCCTTCCTGCAGCTCCCGTGCGATCGCCAAGGCCTCACGGTCACGCCACGCGGCCAGCAGGATGGACGCTTGATAGGCCGGCTGGCTGCTGGGGTACAGATCGCGGTCGACGCCGATCAGCATCGCCAGCTCGCTCAGTCGCGGGCTACCCATGCGATCGGCTACGTCGGAGATCGTCACCGCGTCCACCGGCTTTCCGCCTGCGTCCATGCTGCGGATCAGCTCCCACAGCTGGCCGTGCGCCTCGTTGCCGAAGTGACCCGGCTGCAGCGGCATGTCGGCGATGCTGGACGGACGGCACATTGCCGTGTGCAGCACTTGGCGCTCGACCTGGTGGATGGCGGCGCGATGGTTGGCTTCGACGGTCGTCATGCGCTGAGCCTCGGCAGTGCGCCCTTCTGCGGTGCCGCCGCAGCACCCGGCCGCGTCGGCGCTTGGTTCTGCGCGCGGCTCAGCCAGGAATTCACGAACCGCATTGCACCGCTACGGGTTTTCCGGTTCTTCGGGTTGGAGATCGTCCAGGCCTTGATCGCCCGCAGGGTCTGCATCACGTCGATGGCCGGGTACAGCTCGGCGAACTCACGGACCTGGGCCTCGGTGATTTCGAAGTCCTTGCCGTCGTTCAGCAGGAAGCTGACGGCCACTGGCGAAGCAGGCTCCGGTGGAAGCAGGTCAGCAGCCGGAGCCGGCTCGGCCGGCGCAGCGCAAGTGGTTTGGTTTGGGTTCTCTCTGGGTTGGGTTGGGTTGGGTTCTGTTTGGGTAACAGTTGGGGGAACCGTTTCAGAAACCGTTTCTGCAACCGTTTGGAGAACGGTTCGGTAGTCGTTACCCAAGTGCTTGACGTACTTCAGGATTGCGCCGGCAACGCGGGCCTTTGCTTCCCCTTTTGGAAGCGCCTCGAACTCCGCCATGCGCGCTGCCGCCACGTTGCCGTTGGCGACCTTGTTCCAGCGCAGGAATCCGGGCAGAAAAACAACCCCTTCGAAACGGTATGCGAAACCGTTTCGAGACAGTTCGGCAAACCCTTCCGAAACCCTTTCCAGAGACCACCCGAGGTCGGCCATCACGTAGCCGTCGGGGCAGCGGTAGCAACCCAGCCCGTTCGAGTGGGGGCCGGTCATCAGGTAGGCGGCCAGCAGCTTGCCGGCGTCGCTCCACTCCTGTGCGTCCTGGCTCTGCCAGAACGCGCACTGGATCTGTCCGTACTCACGCATGGGACACCCCCATACGCTTCTCCATGGAACGCACCTGCTCGGTAGAACGGGCCAGCACGGCCGCCTTGAACTCGGAATGGAGGCGGGTAGCCTCTTCCCTCTCCCCAGCAACCATCGCCACTCGCATAAGGGCGGCGAGCATCTGGATGCGCTCTTCGCGGGCCTGGTCGAAGTTGGTGGTCATGCCCCTACCCCACGCTGGCCGGTCACGGCCCGCAGGCGTGCCAGCAGGTTGATCATCGCCTCCACCTGCGCAGTGCCGGCGCTGCTGATGGCCTTCATCTCGTTCTCGCTGATCAGTCCGTCTGACAGAGCCTCCTGCAGCGCCTGGGCGAACGCGCCCTGCTTGGCAGCGTTCTCCAGCATGGCGCCCATCACCGACGCCATGCCGTCCGCCTGCATCTTCTGGAGGGTGTAGCCGTGCTCAGCGGCCATCGCGTGGAGGATGCGGTCGTCACCGGTCACGCCCATGATCTCGCTGGCTTCGGCCAGGGTCAGGTGATGCGTGTTGTTGTTCGGGTTGACCTTGTTGCGCAACACTGCGGCGGACATGCCGATGCGGACGGCCAGCGCTTCACTACCACCGGGGTAGTCCTTCACGGTCTTGTGTGCGGCGTCTGTGATGTTCATGGGCGGTCTCGGTGAACGTGGTTTGCGTTACGACGCCGGCGCAAGATGCGCGGCATGGAGAAGCGAGCGAAAAAGGAAGCAAGGCTGCTGTGGGCACCGAATGTGGTCAGGCTGGTGCACATGGCGGGGAGGTCGTACGCGATCAGGAGGGTCAAAGGCCGGGATGTGGTGCGGTGTCTGCGCCAGCCCCGCCGAGCGCCAGGGACGGCGCTGGGGGAAGTGCTGCCCTTCCCGAGCGCGGGGCGTTGACCGCTCATGTCAGCTCGGAATCTGCCTACGTCGCGCCTGTCTGCGGCGAGCCGCGACAGCCAACTCGACCAGTGCACGCCCCACCTCGTAGGTGGGCTGCATCTGGCCGCGTCTAATCTTGTTGATGGTCGACTGCCCGGCACCGACCTTGGCCCCAATGGCCTGTTCGGTCATGCCGGCGTCCCTCAGAAGCTCGATGGCGGCGGATGGGTTCATGCGCCAAGTATGCCTATAGGAATGTTCCGGTCAAGCAAATTCAATGCCTATAGGCATTCGACCTGACGAACGGTAGACGCGAACCTTCCCGCATGGACTTTCTCATCAAGAATCTGCGTCACCTGACCACGTCTCAGGCACAGGGCAGCCAGGGCCGCGCCAGTACAGCCGCTGGCGTCGGGCAGCCGGCAATTAGCAAGATCATCAACGGCACAACCAAGATGCCTGGCTACGCCACAGTTGCAGGGCTGGCACGTCATTTCGGCGTTTCCATGGACGATCTGGTCTGGCGTGACCTGGAAGCAGACGGCCCCAGCCGACCGTCTCAGGCTGTGGGATTGGAGCCTGCGAAGCTGGCCTCCCTGATCGAAACGGTTGAGGCGGCAGCAGAGCAAAGCGGACGGACAATTCCTGCCCGCCTAAAGGCTCGGATGGTAGCCACCCTCTATGCCCACGATCCGGAACTGGCCGCGAGCACGCCACAGACCGTGCAAGCGCTTCTGGCGGGAATAATGATGACGGTGGAGGAAACATGAATCCGTTGCTTCGTGACGAGCTTGCAGCGTTGATCGCCGATGAGATGCGGCGGCCCGAAGAGAGGCGCAAAGAGTCAGCCACGAGGCGGGATGCGATGCTCCGCAGGATCATCGACCTCCAGACCCTATATCAGCTCGGGTGGCTGGTGCGGCAGGAAACCATGCACGTCTATGGTGTCTTGGAGTGCTTACCTGATGAGGAGCTGGAAGGTCTTATCGCGACCCTCCTGCGAGCGGAACAGGCGGTACACGACGGGGTCCCGTTCGTGGAGGTTGGGCTGATCAGGGGCGCCACCTGCACCTGGGTGGCATGATGGGCTTAGGCCGGCCAGTCGCCGGCCATGGAGGAAGCATGGATTCGATTCTTGGACCGGGGAACCTGATTCTCCAGGTGCTGTTCTTGATCATGGCCATTGTCTGGCTCTTCGTGCCTTTCGCTGTTCTTGCCATCCGGCGGCTACTAGCTCAGCTGGTTCAAAAGCAGGACGAGACGAACGCCCTCCTTCGGGCACTTGTTGCACCTGCCTCTGGCCAAGCCGCAACGAGCCCGGAAGCTGATCGGGATCGTCCCACTATCGGCAACATCCTGAAGCAAGTCCGCGACCGCTAAGCCACGCTGTTTCCGATGAACCGGCACCTACCGTTCGTCGGCTGCTGCAAAATTTTATTCCTATAGGCATTGACCAGCCAATTCCTATAGGCATACTAGGCTCCGACCCGCCAGCACCCCGCTGGAACGTCGGAGGCCCAGATGTTCGAGAACCTGCCAAGGAACACCACGCGGTCCGGCTACCTGGGCCTGCGGTCGCACCTGCGCTGCCAGGACAATTGCCGCGAGGAACGGGGCCTGCCGCTGCACCCGGCCAATGACTTCATCGCCTGCCCGGACTGTGACGGCACCGGCGAACACGTCCGCAACGACAGCGCCAGTGGCGATCCGCAATGCGAGTACGGCGTGGCCTGCGGCCGCTGCGGCGGCGAGGGCGAGATTGCCGACGGCCTGATCGACCCGCTGCTGCTGGTGGCGAAGTACCGCAAGGGCCGCTTCGGCTGGGCCATGAGCGAGCGCCGCGCGGCCGACCGCCGGCACAACTACGACCTGTACCGCACGCGTGCCATGCGCCCCTGCAGCGGCCTGCTGGAGGCCGACATGCTGGCCCGGGCGCAGATGTGCGCCAACGACACCGACCGCGCCTTGAAGGCCATGCAGGTGGCGGCATGAGCGACGACTTCAATCCTTTCTCGTTCTCAGTCTTCAGCTACCTCCTGTCAGGAGCGCCGGAGCCCATGACCAACGCTGGCCGCTACTTGCGCCAGCTGGATACAGGCGACCAGAAGTTCGCGCGAAACGACGAAGCGGTAAGCGATGAAATCGCCGCTGCTTTGCGCCGCATCCAGATCACCACCGCAAAGGACCAGCCATGAGCGCCCCTGTCGATGTGCTGGAGGATTTGCGCGCCGAGATTCGACGCGGCGGCCGGACGGTGACCGCATTCCGCCTTGGGTCCCTCGTCGGGCGGAATGGCATTGACGTCGCCTGCCCCTACAAGACCGACCGCAGCGTGAAGCTGTATCGCGAGGGAGTGGAATTCGGCCAACTGCAGCGTACGAAGGAGCGTGCCGCATGACCGCCGCCCACCGCTACGCGCTGCGCCATCTGGCGTTCTACGCCTTCTTCTTCTGCCTCGGTGTGCTGGCGACCGTCACGGCGCAGGCGGTGTTCGCATGAAGCACTTCGAGCGACTGGATGCGGCCTTTGCCGAGCAGTTCGGCGGTCTGCCGCCAATCACCCCGCCCGCGCGCATCGCCGACCTTGTGGCCACCGACTGCACCGGCCTGCTGCTGGGCAACGCCGATATCGAGATGAACAACCGCGAGGCGATCTCCGGCCTCTGCGTGGAGGAAAGCACCGATGAGTAAGCGCCTTCGCATCGCCTGGGCCGTGCTCGCCCTGGTCGCCGCCGCGGTCGTTCCGCTGCGCATCGCCGAGATCGTGCAGGCACACGCCGACCGCGATGCAAGCCCGCCGCGCTGGGTTGCCACGAGCAGCGTGCGCGGCTGACTGCTCCCCCTTCCCGCCGGCGCGGCCGGCTCCTACGAGAGGCACCACCGATGTTCCAACTCGATCAACACGATGCGGTGTTCTCGCATCTGAACCTGCGGAAGGAAAAGCACGGCGAAGACGATGCCGCCGCCGCTGACCTGAAGTTCACCCTGAACGCCCAGAACACGATCCTCGACACGATCGACCCGAACATCGTGCGCGCGTTCTGGAAGAAGGCCGAAAAGGGCCAGCAGCAGTCGCTGCCGATGGAAGGCAGCACCGACCTGGTGGCGCTCAACCTGCCGCTGCTGGGCGAGCAGGACATCACCGGCAAGTTCGAAGGCTACGAGCTGTCGATCGGCTCCCTGATGGACCACATCGAAGCGGTGTTCTTCGCCGACGCCAAGGTGAAAAAGATCACCTGGAAGCCGCTCGAAGGCGGCAGCGTGGCCATGGGCTTCACCGTCTCGGTGCTGCTGGACGAGGACGAAGACGCCGAGCTGATCTCCGCCTGGCGCCGCGGTGAGGTGCGTCTGACCCTCACCCCGCCGAGCGCCGCCGCGCAGCAGGCCGACCTGGCCGCGTAACGAAATCCCCCCGCCCGCCCCCCCTGCGGGTGCCTGCGCCGGCCAGACCTTCCACAAAGCCGGCACCTTTCCCCGAGAACAAGGAATTTCCATGTCAGCACCCACTTTCCAGATTCCACAGGACGTTATCCAGCCGATCATCCAGGCCAACATCACGGCCGCCATTGCGCAGGCCCTGGGCGGCAGTGCAAACGTTCTGGAAAAGGCGATCAGCACGATCCTCTCAACACAGGTGGACGGCGAAGGAAAGCCGAGCAACTACCACCACTCATCCCATAAGACCTGGCTTGACTGGGCCATCGGGGACGCCATTCGCAAAGCCGCGCGCGCAGCTATCGAGGAGCAGATCGGCACGCTGCAGGCGGCGCTCAAGGAGCAGATGGTTGCCCAGCTCACGAAGAAGAACTCGCCTCTGATCAAGCAGATCGCGGAGGGCCTGGCAGCAGGCGCATTCAGCCCCGAGGCAATCAAGTGGCGTCTGACGATAAGTCCCGAAAGCCGCGACTGATCCACACCACGCACCCGCCTGCCCGGAGGCGGCTCCGAAAGCCGGGCACCTCATTTCATGTTGAGAAAAATCCCATGAGCGAACTCGCTATCGCCGCGGCACCGGCCGCAGACCCCACCGCCCCGGCCTCGATGCTGGCCGTCATCGAGCGCGTGGCCACGGACCCGAACGCCGATATCGACAAGATGGAGCGGCTGCTGCAGATGCACGAGCGCATGCTGGACCGCGAGGCGGCATCGGCCTACACCGCCGCCCTGGCAGCGATGCAACCGCGCCTGCCGTCGATCAAGGAACGCGGCGCGATCAAGGACCGCTCGGGCAACGTGCAGAGCACCTACGCGCTGTGGGAAGACATCAACGCCGCGATCAAGCCGGTGCTGCAGGAGTTCGGCTTCGCCCTGTCGTTCCGCACCAAGACCCGTGACCAGATGGTCGAAGTGACCGGCGTCCTGGCCCACAAGGGTGGCCACAGCGAGGAGACCGAGATCCACCTGCCGGCGGACACCAGCGGTTCCAAGAACGGCGTGCAGTCGGTCGGGTCCAGCGTGAGCTACGGCAAGCGCTACGCCGCCAGCGCCCTGCTGAACCTGACCACCCACGGCGAGGACGACGACGGCCTGCTGGGAGGCCAGAAGCTCGACGACAAGGCCGTGAACTGGATCGACGTGGCCAACGAGCTGGAACACCCCCAGGCCTACCAGGCGAAGCGGCAGGAACTGCTGAAGGACTACGGCGGCGCGTCCAACCTGCCCACCGAGGTGCGCAACGCCTTCAACCGGGCCAAGGCCCGCGTTACCCCGAAGGACTGACCCATGAAGATCCTGGACGTCGAGCAGGGTTCTCCGGAGTGGTTCGCCGCGCGGCTCGGCGTCCCGACCGCCAGCGAGTTCGGCAGCATCATCACCCCGAAGCGCGGCGACTACGCAACCGCCGCTGACACCTACATCAACCAGCTGATCGACGAGCTGATGCGGCCGCAGGCGGCCGAGTCGTTCGGCGGCAACCGGCACACGCAGCGCGGCAGGGATCTGGAACCGGACGCGCGCGAGTTCTATGCCTTCGAGCAGGACGTGGTGCCGCAGCAGGTGGGTTTCATCCTCAACGACGCCGGCACTTTGGGTTGCAGCCCGGACAGCCTGGTCGAGGCTGAGGGTGGACTGGAAATCAAATGCCCGGACGGCCCGACCCACGTGAAGTGGCTGCGCGCCGGCGGCGTGCCGGACGAACACAAGCCCCAGGTGCACGGCAGCCTGATCATCACCGAGCGCGAGTGGTGGGATTTCATGTCGTACTGCCCCGGCTACGACGCCCTGATCGTGCGCGTGCACCGCGACGGCTTCACCGAGAAGCTGCAGGGCCACCTCGACCGCTTCCTGCGCGAGTACCACGCAGCGCGCCAGGTGTTCGGCCTGAAGGTGGCCGCCTGATGGACGTCGCCCTGTACCCCTGCCACGCCAAGAGCCTGCGCCGTGCTGGACAGGCTCGCGCCCAGCTGTTCGCCCACGTCATCGAGGGCAAGCGCTACACCACCGCGCAGGTGGCCGAGATCCTGGACATATCCCACAGCGCCGCATACGAGCGGATCAAGCGGCGCCCTCACCCGCTCACCTGGGCCGACCTGCAGAAGGCGCGCCTGCCATGAACCGTAAGCGCGACATCACCGGCCAGCGATTCCATCGTTTGACCGCCATTCGACAGGTCGGGAACGACCGATCCGGCAGTGCCCGTTGGCTGTTCGCGTGTGACTGCGGCGGAGAGACAACCACTCTGGCCACCCATGCTCGGTCAGGTCACACGCGGTCCTGCGGCTGCCTGTGGCGGGAAGCCACCACCAAGCACGGCGAGAGCCGGTCGACCGAGCACCAGACCTGGCGGGGCATGCATGCCCGTTGCACCGAACCATCCGCAACCGGGTGGGCGCAGTACGGCGCTCGCGGGATCAAGGTTTGCGACAGGTGGAACTCGTTCGAGAACTTCCTGGCCGACATGGGCCGGAAGCCGTCGCCTGAACTCTCCCTGGATCGGATCGACAGCAACGGCGACTACGAGCCCAGCAACTGCCGCTGGGCAACGCTCGAGCAGCAGTCCACCAACCGCCGCGACAACCTGCACCTGACCTACCAGGGCCGCACGCAGACGTTGTCGCAGTGGGCACGCGAGATCGGCATCACCCGGTCCGGCCTGCACTACCGCCTGAAGCGTCACCCGGTCGCGGTAGCAATCGGCGCCGGCAAGAGGATGTCCCGATGAATTCAAACCACAACCTGTGGCACGGGCCAGTGCGCCGCGTGCCGCTTCGGAGCCACGCATGACCACGGAACGTCTGACGGCCGCGATGGCCGAGAACATCACCCGCTCGAAGGATCCAGCCTTCGCTGTCGACACCATCCTGAAAGGGATAAGGGCCGCTGCCGTAAACGGGAAGCGCGAGTACATCACCCGCGAGTACGGCTTCGGCGACGGCTCCTGCTACACCGCCGAAGACAACTACCCGGCGCTGTGCAAGGCGATCCTCAAAGAGCTGCGCGACCTTGGGTACAAGGCCGATATCGGCTCCAGCTGCGGCCAGTTCGTGGACGTGTGGCTGTACGTGCGCTGGGGTGAACAGGCATGACCCACCACCGCTACGACCGCCGGCTGCCGAAGCGCACCGAGGGCTTCGCCTGGGGCCGGTCTATCGACAAGGTGCTGGGCGGCCACGTCCTCACCTACCGCCTGTTCCGCCGCGACCTGGCCGGGAAGCTGCACATCGAGACGCGGACGTTCCAGCTCAACGACCACCGCCGGCACATCGCGCTGCAGCTGCTGATCGCACGCCGACAGCTGCGCGAGCGCGTCGACGCCATCGGCTATGCCCTGATCGAGGCCGAGCAGGCCTCCCAACTGCAGGAGGTTGCATGAAGACCAACGACAAGACCCTGGCGGACGCGCAGCCCGGTGGGAGGGTGAATGTCTGGAATGGCCTCGGAGAGGGTCTGCCCGAAGACGCACGAGTTGCCCTTACCCACGTCAACGCAGCGGCCAACGCCGCTCGGCATGCTGGCGACTACAAGTTTGCAAACGCACTGGTCGCCGCCCGCATCACGCTTGCGAAGGTGATCGGCGCCGCCCTCTCCGCCCAGCCCTCCCCGGGCGGTCAGGGAGAGGCGCTGACGGAGCTGACAGCCAAGTGGCGGCGCGAATCAAAGGAGCGCTTCGGCAAGAATGAGTTCAGCGTAGTGGCCGAATCACTGGACGTGTGCGCGCACGAACTGAAATCCGCCCTCGCCGCCCGCCAGCCGGTGTCTGAGTCACCGATGGCAAAGATGGCAGCCGCACTCCGAGGGAAAGCCGAAGCAGAGAAGGCTGCATTCGATCAGCGAGTGCAGTCCGGCGAGTGGGGCCCCATGCCGGATCAGTACGACACACGCTCTTTCTGCGCCGTGTGCGATGGCTCAGGCTGGAAGGATGCGTCGGAGAATGAGTTGTGCCCTGTATGCGAAGGCCAGGGAATTGGAACGCCACTCGCCGCCCGACAGCCGGTGGGGGAGCCATGAACAAGATCCCTATCGAGCGTCTCCGTCAGTTCGTGCGACTTGATCCTGTGACGGGCCTAATCCATTGGATCGTTGATAGGCGTCGCGGGGCGGCAGCTGGCGATGTGGCCGGATCACTCTGCGGGAACAGGTACATCCGTGTGGAAGTAGATGGATCCAGGCTTGCCGCACACAGAGTTGTGTGGGCTCTGCACACCGGGTACTGGCCTCCAGATGACATGCAGATCGACCACATCAATGGAATCAAGACCGACAACCGACCGGAGAATCTACGGCTGGCGAACAACAGCGAGAACCAAAGTAGCGCGAAATCTCGTCCGGGTCGGTCTGGATTGCGTGGGGTCTATTGGGTTCCTCAGATGGGTCGATGGAGGGCAAAGATCATGAAGGGAAAGCGAACAATCCATGTCGGCTACTTCTACGACAAGAACGAGGCCCACGCTGCCTATTGTCAAGCAGCTGCCGAAATCCATGGCCCGTTCCGTAACACCGAGTCACGGAAGGCAGACAGCCAAGCGGTGGGCAAATGAGCCGTGCGCATCCCTACGCCGCACGACCGGAGGCAGCCACTCACACGTGGCTGACCCCTCCAGAGATCATCGCGGCCCTTGGTGCATTCGATCTGGACCCGTGCGCCGCTCCGTCGCCGCGTCCGTGGACGACCGCCGCTCGACACATCGAACTGCCGGAAGACGGGTTGTCGGCAGAGTGGCAGGGCCGGGTGTGGTGCAACCCGCCGTTCGGTCGGCACACCGAGGCATGGCTGGCGCGCATGGCCGATCACGGCAATGGGATCGCATTGGCCTTCGCTCGTACCGAGACGGCGATGTTCCAGCGCTACGTGTGGCGTCGCGCCAGTGCTGTCCTGATGTTGGCGAACCGCCCTCATTTCCACCGGCCAGACGGCACCCGCGCCCGTGGCAACAGTGGCGGCCCTATCTGCCTGATCGCATATGGCGAGGCAAACCGTCGCGCCTTGATCGACAGCGGTCTGCCCGGCGCCGTCATCGTCGTGCACCACTTCCAGCAGAAGGAGCCGACCAATGGCTGACCAGCTGCTCACCGCTGCAATGGTCCACGTGTTCGCCCTGGCCGGGTTCCTGGCCGGCATCGCCACCCTGTGGGCGATCAGCCGCGCATGCCGCGCCGCGCGCGCAGGGCTGCGCTGGTGCTGGCGGAGGTGCCGTACCAAGATTCAAAGGAGGATCTGTGCGTGAGCTGGCTCTTTTCGCAGGCGCTGGTGGCGGCATACTCGGCGGGGAAATTCTCGGATGGCGAACCGTCTGCGCAGTTGAACGTGATGCCCACTGCGCATCCGTTCTGGCGCAGAGGCAAAACGATGGATGCCTCCGACCTTTCCCGATCTGGTCTGACGTCTGCAGTTTTGACGGACGACCGTGGCGAGGCGCTGTTGACGTCGTTTCTGGCGGATTTCCTTGTCAGGACATCAGTCCTGCCGGAAAAGGCGCAGGCATCCGCGGCGAGCGGTCCGGTCTATGGGCGGAGTTTGCTCGGATCGTTGGCGACGTTCGACCCGGATACGTGTGGGTGGAAAACAGCTCAGCCCTGTCTACTAGGGGGATCGACGTCGTCCTTGCCGACCTGGCCGCGCTCGGGTTCGATGCGGAGTGGTGCGTGTTGGGAGCAGATGCCGTCGGCTTCCCTCACCAACGGGCGCGGATGTGGATCCTCGCTGCCCACCCCGAGCGGGGTCAACGGTGGCAGGAATCACACGATGGGCCGCGTGGACGAATGGGGGGGCAGCAGCAACCCTTTGCGTGGGACCGTCATTGGCTCGATGTGTTCACCCGAGTTCGAGGAACTGGTGATGGGATGGCCAATCGGCTGGACCGAACCGACGCCATTCGAAATGGCCAGGTTCCGCGAGTGGCTGCAAGAGCATTCCGAGAGCTGCATGCCCGGCTTGGCCGCTGATGCCGCATGAACACCGCCACCGAGCAGCTGCGCGCTGCGCTGGCCACGAACTGACCATATTGCGCATCACCTCAAAATGGTGCGCGCGGACTGAAGAGACAGACCTATGAAACTGATGACCGAAGAGGCATGGCTGGAACGCTACTTCGATCCGAGCAGCCGTCCGGACACGCAGAAGCTGCAGCGCTGGCTGAGGGAAGGGAAGATCCCCGGCCGCAAGGTCGGTGGCTCCTGGTACATCGATGAGCATGCGTGGCTCGCCGGCGGCGACGACCTGGTGGCGCGCGTCCTGGCTGATGCGGCGTAACCGGCCATGATGGGACGTGCCCGCAAGCCCGGCCGCCGCGACTGGCCGCAGAATCTCTACGCTCACCGGGACGGGTTCAAGTACCGACACCCGATCACCCGGAAAGAGCATTCCATGGGCAAGGACAAGGCCAAGGCCTTCGCCGCGGCCAAGAAACTCAACGCCCTGCTGATGCCCAGCAACGACCTGGTATCGAAGGTGCTGACCCCTGGCGAGACGGTGGCCGATGCGATTGTCGTGTTCCGCCGCGATGACGTGCCCGGCAGAAAGTGGGCGCCGAAGACAGCCGAGGTCTACGAAAGCGTGATCCGACGCATCGAGGCCGGGCTGGGTTCGAAGCCGGTGGCCGACGTGACGGTGAAGGTGTGCGCCACCTTCATCCGCGAGGTGACCGAATCCGACCGCGCGCGCCAGCAGTTCCGGCTGGTGCTGGGCTGGATCCTGGCCTGCGCCGTGGAAGAAGGCTGGATAGATACCAACCCCGCGCTGGCGACTCGCCGGTTCCAGCACGAGCGGAAGCGCGTGCGCCTGACCCTCGACGTGTACCGAGCCATATGGGACCAGGCAGCGCCGTGGCTGCGCAACGCCATGGACCTGTCGCTGGTGACGCTGCTGCGCCGCGAGGACGTGGTGACGGTGAAGTTCGCCGACGTGCGCGACGGCCACCTGTGGGTGGTGCCATCGAAAACCGGGGGCTCGACGAACGTTCGGCTACAGATCGCCACCGCCGGCCCGCTGGCGGACCTGCTCAAGCGGTGCAAGGATGACGTGGCTTCGCCGTTCGTGATCCACCGCCTGCCGGAGAAGGCCAGGCCCAGCGACAAGCGCGCCAAGACGCGCAAGCACCACACACAGGTGCTGCCCGAGCAGCTTTCACGCGCATTCGCCGCAGCACGCGATGCCGCCGGCGTGGGTGGCGATGCACCACCAACCTTCCACGAGATCCGCAGCCTGGGCGGTGCGCTGCTGCGCGATGCTGGCTGGACCACAGAGCAGATTCAGGCGCTCATGGGACACGGCAACATATCGATGACCGAGCATTACCTGGGTGGCCACGAAGCACCATGGCAGCCAGTCACCACAGGTATCGCGCTGCCGCGATAGTGGTGGAATAGTGGACGCGTAGTGACCACAACGAAAAAGGGCCTGCACCGTATGGCGCAAGCCCTTGTTCTATCGCTGCTTTTGGTCGGGACGGCCGGATTCGAACCGACGACCCTCTGCCCCCCAGGCAGATGCGCTACCAGGCTGCGCTACGCCCCGACTGATGCTGCGATGTGCCCGCCAGTGCGGCGGGCCGTGAAGTATAGCGGATTACGATGGAAATGGGATCAGCGGCGCAACAACTGCAGCACTTCTTCCAGCTCCATGCGCACCTGCTTGATGATCTGGTTGCTCAGCGCCGATTCCTCGCGGGCATCGGGGCCATCCAGACGCAGGCGTGCACCACCGATGGTGTAGCCCTGTTCGTACAGCAGGCTGCGGATCTGCCGCACCATCAGCACGTCGTGGCGCTGGTAGTAGCGGCGGTTGCCTCGGCGCTTGGCCGGCTCAAGGCTGGGAAACTCGGTTTCCCAGTAGCGCAGCACGTGCGGCTTGACGTCGCACAGCTCGCTGACTTCACCGATGGTGAAGTAGCGCTTGGCCGGGATCGGCGGTAGTTCGCGGTTACTGCCCGGATCCAGCATAAGCTTCCACCCTCTCCTTGAGCTTCTGGCCCGGACGGAAGGTGACCACCGTACGGGCGGAAATCGGAATTTCCTCGCCGGTCTTGGGGTTGCGACCCGGGCGCTGGTTCTTGCGCCGCAGATCGAAATTGCCGAAGCCCGACAGCTTCACCTGACGTCCCTGTTCCAATGCTTCACGCAGCACATCGAAAAACGCGTCGACGAATTCCTTGGCTTCCCGCTTGTTCAGACCGACTTCGTCGAACAGCTTTTCCGCCATCTCCGCCTTGGTCAATGCCATTGCCTGCTACCCCCGAGTGCTGCCCGCTCAGCCGCGGATCCGGGCGTGATGTTCACGCTCGATGGCAGTGACCGCCTCGGCCACCACCGCATCCACGTCGCGGTCCGTCAGAGTGCGCGACTTGTCCTGCAAAATCAAGCCCATAGCGAGACTCTTGAATCCCGGCTCGACGCCCTGGCCGACGTAGCGGTCGAACAGGTTCAGGTCGCGCAGCAGCGGGCCAGCGGCCTGGCGGACGGTGGCCGCGAGATCGGCCCAGGCCACCTGTTCAGGCACCAGGAATGCCAGGTCACGACGCACTGCCGGGAAGCGCGACAGTTCGCCGGCACGCGGCAGGCGGCGGGCGGTCAGCGGCTCCAGGTCCAGTTCGAAGGCATAGACGTCGGCTTCGATGTCCATTGCCTTGGCCAGACGCGGGTGAATCTGGCCGATCCAGCCGATCGCCACGCCATCGCGGAACACCTCGGCCGAACGGGCCGGGTGGCCGTAAGGGCGGGCCGACGGGCGGAACTCCAGTACCGCACCACTGGCAGCGGCCAGCGACTCCAGGTCGCCCTTCAGGTCATGGAAATCGACCTTGCGGGCCGGCAGGCCCCACTGCAGTGCCTGTGCATCGCCACAGACCGCAGCGGCCACGCGCGGGGTTTCCAGCGGCGCCGGCCGGCCGTCGCCGGCCTGCTGGGCGAACACGCGGCCCAGTTCGAACAGGCGCACGCGGCCGATCTGGCGGGCGGCGTTGCGGCCCAACGTGGCGACCAGGCCTGGCAGCAGCGACGGGCGCATCACCGCCAGTTCGGCCGACAGCGGGTTGGCCAGCGGTACCAGGCCGTCGCGCAGCTGCCACTGGCTCAGCAGCGCATCGTCGACGAAGGCGAAATTGACGGTTTCCTGCTGGTCACGGGCGATCAGCTGGCGGCGCACGCTCAGCGCGTCCAGCTGGGTCTCGCTCGGCATCGCCACGCGCGAGGCGCCGCCCGGCAGCGTGGTCGGGATCTGCTCGTAACCGTGGATGCGGGCCAGCTCTTCGATCAGGTCTTCTTCGATGGCGATGTCGAAGCGGCGGCTCGGCGCCGTGACCTGCCAGCCGTCGGCGGTGGCAACCACGTCCATGCCCAGCGCGCGCAGGATGCGCTCGACTTCCGCATCTTCGATGGTGATGCCGAGCACGCGGGTGATGCGGGCGCGGCGCAGCACGATGGTTGCCGGCTGCGGCAGATCGGCCTCACGCACGGCCTCGGTGACCGGCGCCGGGGTGCCGCCGGCCAGGTCCAGCACCAGGCGGGTGGCGTACTCGATGGCGGTACGCGGCAGTGCCGGGTCGACACCGCGCTCGAAGCGGTGGCCGGCATCCGTGTGCAAGCCCAGCTTGCGGCCACGGCCCATGATCGCGGCTGGCGCGAAATGCGCGGCCTCCAGGAACACGGCAGTGGTGGCATCGGTGACACGGGTGTCGAAACCGCCCATCAGGCCGGCCAGGCCGACCGCACGATCGGCGTCGGTGACCACCAGGAAGCTGTCGTCCAGCGCAGCATCGCGGCCGTCCAGCAGCTTCAGGCTCTCGCCGGCACGCGAACGGCGCACGGCGATGCTGCCCTGCAGGGTGCCCAGGTCGTAGGCATGCATCGGCTGGCCGAGCTCGAGCATCACGTACTGGGTGATGTCGACCAGCAGCGAGACCGGGCGCACGCCACTGCGGCGCAGGCGCTCGGCCATCCACAGCGGGGTCTCGGCGGCGGCGTTGACACCTTCGATGACGCGGCCCAGGTAACGCGGTGCTTCGGCGCCGGCGTCGAGCTGGATGGCCAGCTCACGGTTGCCGATGGCGGGAATCGTCTCGGTGGTGAAATCCAGCACGTCGCTGCGGGTGGCGGCGGCGACGTCGTAGGCGATACCGCGCAGGCTGAAGCAGTCGGCGCGGTTCGGGGTCAGCTTGATCTCGATGCTGGCGTCCGGCAGGCCCAGGTACTCGACCAGAGCCTGGCCGACCGGTGCGTCATCCGGCAGCTCCAGCAGGCCGGAGGCATCGTTGTCCAGGCCCAGCTCCTTGGCCGAGCACAGCATGCCGTTGGACTCGACACCGCGCAGCTTGGCCGGCTTGATCTTCAGCTCGCCAATCTGCGCGCCGACCATCGCCAGCGGCGCAACCAGGCCCGGACGTGCGTTCGGTGCGCCGCACACGATCTGCAGCAGCTCGCCCTGCCCGGCATCGACCTTGCACACCTGCAGGCGGTCGGCTTCCGGATGGCGTACGGCGTCGACGATGCGCGCCACGACCACGTGCTCGAGGCCTTCGCCCAGCGCGGTCACGTCTTCCACTTCCAGGCCGATGGCGGTCAGCACCGCACTCAGTTCATCGCGCGAAGCGCGGGTCGGGACGTGGCTGCGCAGCCAGTTTTCGGAGAATTTCATGGTGTCACCCTGGTGGGCCCGGCGCATGCGCCTGGGCCTGCGTTGTTGAGTCCGCCGGGCATGGCCCGGCGCTACCTGATGCGTTACGCGAACTGCTTGAGGAACCGCACGTCGTTCTCGAAGAACGCGCGCAGGTCGTTGACGCCATAACGCAGCATCGCGAAGCGCTCCACGCCCATGCCGAAGGCGAAGCCGGTGTAGCGCTCCGGATCGATGCCGACGTTGCGCAGCACGTTCGGATGGACCATGCCGCAGCCGAGCACTTCCAGCCAGCGGGTGCTGCCATCGGGCTGCTGCCAGGCGATGTCCACTTCCGCGCCCGGTTCAACGAACGGGAAGTAGCTGGGGCGGAAGCGCATCTCGAAGTCGCGCTCGAAGAACGCGCGCACGAACTCGGCCAGCGTGCCCTTCAGGTCGGCGAAGGTCGAATGCTCGTCCACCAGCAGGCCTTCCACCTGGTGGAACATCGGCGAATGGGTCTGGTCGCTGTCGCTGCGGTACACCTTGCCGGCGGCGATCATGCGCAGCGGCGGCGCGTGGTCGCCCATGTAGCGCACCTGCACACCGGAGGTATGCGTGCGCAGCAGGCGGCCGTCGCCGAAGTAGAAGGTGTCGTGCATGGCACGCGCCGGATGGTGCGGCGGGAAGTTCAGCGCCTCGAAGTTGTGCCAGTCGTCCTCGATCTCCGGCCCTTCAGAGAGCTCGTAGCCCAGCCGGCCGAAGATGCCGGTGATGCGCTCCAGGGTGCGGGTGATCGGATGCAGGCCGGCGCGGTCGCCATTGCGGCCCGGCAGGGTGATGTCGATGGCTTCGGCAGCCAGGCGCGCGTCCAGAGCCGCGTCTTCCAGCAGCGCCTTGCGCTCGCCCAGCGCGCGGGTCAGCGTGTCGCGGGCCTGGTTGATCGCTTCACCGGCGGACTTGCGCTCGTCGGCCGGCAGGGCACCGAGCTGCTTGAGCTGCGAGGTGATGCTGCCACTCTTGCCAAGCAGGGCCACGCGCAGCTGTTCCAGCACGTCGGGGCTCTGTGCGGCGGCCACATCGGCCAGCGCCTGGGTGGTGAGGGATTGGATGTCGCTCATGGGGGGCCGGAACTCCAGTCGATCTGCCATCGCGATGCGCGAAGGGCCGACCCCTGTCGCCACCGCCGTCCCTGCGCTGCCGCTGTGGCCTCGCCGGGACCCAAAAAAAAATGGGGAAGGACTTGCGCCCTTCCCCATGCATTGCCTTGACCTGACACCGTTCCGAGTGAACGGTTACGGCATCGGGAAGGACTTATGCCGCCAGCGCGCCCTTGGCCTTTTCGGCCAGCGCGGTAAAGCCGGCTGCGTCGTGCACGGCGATGTCAGCCAGGACCTTGCGATCCAGGGTGATGCCGGCCTTCAGCAGACCGTTCATGAAGCGGCTGTAGCTCAGGCCGTTGATGCGGGCAGCCGCATTGATACGGGTGATCCACAGCGAACGGAAGTTGCGCTTCTTCTGCTTACGGCCGATGTAGGCGTACTGCTGTGCCTTGATGACCGCCTGCTTGGCGACGCGGAAGACCTTGCGACGGGCGTTGTAATAGCCCTTGGCGAGATCCAGGATTTTCTTGTGGCGGCGACGCGCCTGTACGCCACGCTTAACTCGTGCCATTTTTCAGTTCCTCAGAGGTAAGGGAGCATGCGGTCCAGACGGCCTGCGTCTTCTGCACGGACATGGCCCGTCTGACGCAGATTACGCTTACGCTTGGTCGCTTTCTTCGTGAGGATGTGGCTACGGTTGGCGTGGCCGCACTTGTACTTGCCCGAGGCGGTCTTGCGGAAACGCTTGGCCGCTGCCCGGTTGGTCTTGATCTTGGGCATTGCAATGTCCTTGATGGGATATGACCCTGGTTTCTGACTGATCTGGCGGCGGCCTGGGCCGCTCTTTCCGTCCTGCCATGATCGGCGTACGACCCGTCCTGGGTGGGTCGAGCCGGGCATGATACAGGCAAAACCGCCCTGCCACCAGCCCCTGCAACCCTTTCGCCGGCAATTCACCGGCTTCCTGCAAAAGCAAAGGGACGCCCATGGCGTCCCTTTACCCTGAACCATTCAGCCAGGCGCCCCGGAAGGCGGCCCGTCAGGTCTCAGGTCTTCTTCTTCGGCGCGATCATCATGACCATCTGACGCCCTTCCAAGCGCGGACGGGATTCAATGACGATGTCCTCGCCCAGATCGGTCTCGATCCGGTTGGCCATTTCGCGGCCCAGTTCCTGGTGGCTCATTTCACGGCCACGGAAACGGATGTTGACCTTGATCTTGTCACCATCCTCGAGGAACCCGCGCATCTTGCGCAGCTTGATCTGGTAGTCGCCCTCGTCCGTGACCGGACGGAACTTCACTTCCTTGATCTCGACCTGCTTGGTCTTCTTCTTGGCCTCGCTGGCCTTCTTCTGCGCTTCGAACTTGAACTTGCCGAAGTCCATGATCTTGCAGACCGGCGGATCGGCCTGCGGCTGGATTTCGACCAGGTCCAGGCCTTCATCTTCGGCCATGGACAGCGCTTCGTCGCGCGACAACACGCCGATCATTTCTCCGTCACTGCCGATCACGCGGACGCGCGGCACACGGATTTCCTGATTCTTGCGGTTCTGTTTGTTGTCAGGGGTGCTGATATTACGTTCTCCCAAGGGTATCGAACCGGTCCGGGTGCCTGTGCCCCCGGACCGGACCTTTGCTTACGCGCCCTCGGCCTGGAGCCGCTCGATGAAGGCCTGCAGGCTCATGCTGCCCAGGTCTTCGCCAGAACGCGTACGCACCGCCACAGCCCCATTTTCCTTCTCGCGGTCACCAATGACCAGCAGGTAGGGCACGCGCTGCAACGTATGCTC
This sequence comes from Stenotrophomonas sp. GD03794, assembly GCF_029842145.1. Classification (NCBI taxonomy): domain Bacteria; kingdom Pseudomonadati; phylum Pseudomonadota; class Gammaproteobacteria; order Lysobacterales; family Lysobacteraceae; genus Stenotrophomonas; species Stenotrophomonas sp. GD03794. The sequence continues at coordinate 36,428 of NZ_JAOCFV010000008.1, read as the reverse complement.
GCGGATTTTATAGCCGATCTTCTCGTTACGCAAATCCGAGCTGACGCGGAAGCCTTGCTCCGCAAGGGTTTTGGTCACGCCCGAGACGTAGTCGGCCTGGGCGTCGGTGATGTTGGCCACCACCACCTGGGTCGGCGCCAGCCAGGTCGGGAACTGGCCGGCATGGTGCTCGATCAGGATGCCCAGGAAGCGCTCCATCGAGCCCACGATGGCGCGGTGCAGCATGACCGGATGCTTCTTCTGGCTGTTCTCGTCCACGTACTCGGCGCCCAGTCGGCCCGGCATCATGAAGTCGACCTGCATCGTGCCCAGCTGCCAGGTACGGCCGATCGCGTCCTTCAGGTGGTACTCGATCTTCGGGCCGTAGAAGGCGCCCTCGCCCGGCAGCTCCTGCCACTCCACCCCGTTGCTGGACAGTGCCGAGCGCAGCGCGCCCTCGGCCTTGTCCCAGGTGGCGTCGTCACCCAGGCGCGATTCCGGACGCAGCGCGATCTTGACCTGGATCTCATCGAAGCCGAAGTGCTGGTAGACCGCCAGCGCCTGCTGGTGGAACGCGGTCACTTCCGCCTCGACCTGGTTTTCCGTGCAGAACACGTGGCCGTCGTCCTGGGTGAAACCACGCACGCGCAGGATGCCGTGCAGCGCGCCGGACGGCTCGTTGCGGTGGCAGGCACCGAACTCACCGTAGCGGATCGGCAGGTCGCGGTAGCTGTGCAGGCCCTGGTTGAACACCTGCACGTGGCCCGGGCAGTTCATCGGCTTGAGCGCGTAGGTGCGCTTCTCCGATTCGGTGAAGAACATCGCGTCCTGGTAGTTGTCCCAGTGGCCGGATTTCTGCCACAGGCTCACGTCCAGGATCTGCGGACAGCGCACTTCGCCGTAGCCGGTCTTGCGGTACACCTTGCGCATGTACTGCTCGACCACCTGCCACAGCGCCCAGCCCTTCGGGTGCCAGAACACCAGGCCCGGCGCTTCTTCCTGCAGGTGGAACAGGTCCTGCTGCTTGCCGATGCGGCGGTGGTCGCGCATCTCGGCTTCTTCGATGCGCTTGATGTACGCCTCGAGCTGCTTCTTGTCGGCCCAGGCGGTGCCGTAGATGCGCTGCAGCTGCTCGTTCTGCGCGTCACCGCGCCAGTAGGCGCCGGAGATGCGGGTCAGCTTGAAGGCCTTCAGGAAGCGCGTGTTCGGCACGTGCGGGCCGCGGCACATGTCCACGTATTCCTGGTGGTAATACATGCCCATCGCCTGGATGTCGTCGGACATGTCCTCGATCAGGCGCAGCTTGTAGTCCTCGCCACGGGCCTTGAAGATCTCGATCACTTCGGCGCGCGGCGTCACCTTCTTGATGACGTCGTAGTCCTGGGCGATCAGTTCACCCATGCGCTTCTCGATCGCGGCCATGTCGTCCGGGGTGAACGGGCGCTCGGAGTAGATGTCGTAGTAGAAGCCCTCGGCGATCACCGGGCCGATCACCATCTTCACGTCCGGGTACAGCTGCTTGACGGCGTGGCCGACCAGGTGGGCGCAGGAGTGGCGGATGATCTCAACGCCCTCCTCGTCCTTGGCGGTGATGATGCGCAGGCTGGCATCGTGGTCGATGACGTCGCTGGCATCGACCAGCACGCCATCCACGGCACCGGCGATGGTGGCCTTGGCCAGGCCGGCGCCGATCGACTGGGCGACCTCCATGACGCTGACGGGATTTTCGAATTCGCGGCGGCTGCCGTCGGGAAGAGTAATGTTGATCATCGCAGTGGCTTCGTGCGGGGCCCGCTGGGCGGGCTGGAAAGCGTTCCCGGGGCGGCGCCCGGGCAATAAAAAAGCGCCGCGAGGGCGCCTGGAACACAGGGCCTTCGGGGGCAGGTCAACAGTGGGCGGTGGTAGTGCTCATGTCGCACGCTCGGCCGGCGCTGGGCGCGGGCCACCTTGTTCCAGTCAGGGTTCTGCGATGATCTTAAACCAGCCCGGCGGAAAGCCCAAGGGCTACCGTACGGTCCGCTGAATGGGCCTCGCTGGCGGGGGGAAATTGCAATGATTACCATGTCGCCGCAGGTCGCCCCGTGCCAGCCTGCCCGCTTTCCCCCAGGACCCCGTGATGCGCCACCCGCTCCGACCGGCTCCCGCCGGCCCCGCCCGTGTCCCGCGTTCGCCGGCCCGCCGCCGCGCCGGCTGCCCGCGATGATCACCGTCGGCCTTTCCACGCTCGGCTTCTGCAGCCTGGGCATGCTGGCGGCGATGTTCTCGGCGCTGGCCTTCTATGCCGCCTCGCCGCACTGTCGCTGGCCACGCCTGCGCCGTGCCGGCCGCCTTGGCCGCCAGATCGGCCTGGTCGCTGCCGCTGCCGCGCTGTGGCTGTGGATGGCCGAGCTCGGCTTCGCCGCTGGCCTGGTGGCGATGCTGTGCACCTGGATGCTGGCGGCGATGCTGCTGCCGGCGCTGGCCGCCTGGCACCGCGCCGACGCGGAGTCGCCCTGATGTGGCCGCGCGCCTTCGCCGGCATCGTGGCCGGCTTCTTCCTGGCCGCCGCCGCGACCGGGCTGGTGACCTGGTTGCCTCCCGGGCCGTGGCAGAACGCACTGGTGCCCAGCCTGATCACGTTCATCCCGCTGTGGATGCTGGCCGCCCTGTGGGCGTTCAGCTTCCGCAGCGCGCTGCGCGCCTGGGTGACACTGGTCGGCAGCGCTGCGGCCGGATTCGCCGTGCTGACGCTGCTGCGCCTGACCGGCGCGGTGCAATGAGACCCACCCCATGAAGTTCAGCTCACAGACGCTGCGCACATTCACCACCCTGCACACCTGGGTCGGCCTGGTTGCCGGCTTCGGCCTGTTCGTGGCCTTCTACGCGGGTGCGCTGACCCTGTTCCACCACGACCTGCCGCTGTGGCAGACGCCCGGTGCAGCCACCGCACTCCCCGCCGGCCTAGACGACGCGCAGTACCTGCTGGAGGACGTGCTTGCCGCGCATCCGGAAGCGCGCCGCCACGTCGGCATGACCTTCCCCGGCACCGAACACCCGCAGCCACTGGCCTACTGGCAGACCGATGACGGCAGCTGGCGCTACGCCTGGCCGGGACAGATCGCCGGCAGCCCGACGCCGCCACAGACCGGGCTGGCCGAACTGGTCAACGAGCTGCATTACAGCCTCGGACTGCCGGTGGCCGGCATCTACGTGATGGGCATCGTCAGCCTGCTGTATGGCATGGCACTGCTGAGTGGCCTGGTGATCCACCTGCCAAAGCTGTTCGGTGATCTGTTCGCACTGCGTCCGGGCCGCAACCTGAAACAACTGTGGCAGGACGCGCACAACGTGATCGGCGTGCTCAGCCTGCCCTTCCACCTGATGTTCGCGGTCACTGGCGCCCTGCTCTGCCTGGTGTTCGTGCAGATGGCCCTGCTCAACCCGCTGATCTACGACGGCAAGGCCCTGCAGGCGGTACCGACCGCAATGGACACCGCGCCCGTGCGCGACGCCAGCGGCATCCCGGCACCGCCGGGCAGCCTGCGCGTGCTGCATGCACGCGCGCTTGAAGTGGCCCGCGCACAGGGCGTGGCCAATTTCGAACCGGCCTACCTGAAGCTGGCCAACTCCGGCGATGCCAACGCCACCATCGAGATCACCGGCGAATCCACCGGAACGCTCGGCCCGCTCGGCGCGGTGGCACTGGACGTGGCCACCGGCAACGTCCTGGCCTCGCAGCTGCCCGGCCAGCGCGACGCCAACCACGCCACGCTCAGCGCGGCCTATGCCCTGCACTTCGGCGAGTTCGGCAACGGCGTAGTGGTCTGGCTGTACTTCCTGCTCGGCCTTGGCGGTGCCTTCCTGTTCTACTCCGGCAACCTGTTGTGGATCGAATCGCGGCGCAAGCGTCGCCAGCCGCAGCAACCGCGTGCCGGGGTGAACATGGCACGGGCCACGGTCGGCGTCTGCATCGGGCTGTGCGTTGCGATTTCGGTGGCGTTCGTCACCGCACTGGTGCTGGAGCGGCTGGCACCGTCCGCGGTCGACCACGGCATCCGCTGGGCCTGCTTCGGCAGCTGGGCGGCCTGTGCGCTGTGGGCCGCGCTGCGACGCCCGGCGCAGGCCGCACGCGAACTGCTGTGGGCGGCGGCGATCAGCACCGCGCTGGTGCCGATCCTGCATGGCGCGCTCAATGGTGACTGGCTGTGGCGTGCTGCCGCGCGTGGCCACTGGCCGCTGTTCTGGGTCGATGCCATCGCGCTGGCCATGGCCTTCGGCTTCGCCCGCCTGGCAGTGGCCAGCCAACGCCGCGCCCGCAACGGCGATCCCAACAGCGTCTGGGCCAACTGAGCCGTCGCCGGGCATGACCCGGCGCTACCGAAGGTCCGCCGGATCCGGGTAACGACTCACTTCGATCAGGTTGCCATCCGGGTCGCGGAAGTACACCGATTCGATCGGCCCCAGCGCGCCAGTACGTGCGATCGGCCCCTCCTCCACTGCAACGGACTGCGCCTGCAGGTGGGCCAGCACATCGGGCGTCGCCGTGCGCGTGACCAGGCACAGATCGGCGCTGCCCGGCGTGGGCCGCAGCGCATGCGGTTGCAGCGGGGCGCTGGCCGGATGCAGGTTGATCTTCTGCTGGCCGAACTGCAGTGCGGTGCGGCCCGCGCCGAAGCGCACGACCTGCATGCCGAGCACGCGCTGGTAGAAATCACAGCTGCGTTCGATGTCGGCGACGGTGAGGACCAGGTGGTCCAAGCGTTCGAGATGGATCATGCCCGCAGCGTAGCGCTGCGGACGTGGCGGTAGTGTGCGGTGTCGGGCCGATGACGTTGCGGCATTGCGCCAGGCATGACCCGGCGCAGCCAGGCGAGGTTCAATCGCCGATGCGTGCCTTCTGCCAGGGACCCAGCATGGCGTTGAGCAGGCTCGCCTGTTCGTCGTCGCCGGTCAGCTCCCACATGAAGACGCCGGCCAGGCCCTGCTCACGGGCGAACTGCGCACGCAGGCCGATCGAGCGCGGGTCTTCATAGCTGATGAAAACCTTCTGCTCGGTGTTGTACAGCCACGGGCTCTGCGCCTGTGCTTGCCAGTGCTTCGTCCAGCCCGGCTGGTCGAGATAACGCGCCTTGATCACCCGCCAATCGCCGGCATCGGCCGGTGCGCTGTAGGCCTGATACAGACCGTCCGGTGCATCGCCGGTGACCTTGAAGCCGCGCCCGTAGAACGGCACACCCAGCACCAGCTTGTGGGCTGGCACCCCGCGCTCGCGGTAGTACTGCACCGCGCCGGCGACGTTGTTCCAGCGCCGCAGTTCCGGCGCCAGCGGATCGGTCGGCACTTCATGCAGGGGCGCATTGAAGGTCGACACCGATGAGAAACCGGTGCCCATGTCGTAGCTCATCAGGTTGATGAAATCGAACACCTTGGCCAGCGCCGGCAGGTCATAGCTTGCCGCTGGATCGTAGGGGCCATCGGTCTGCAGGCGACCGGCGGCCAGTGCGGCGGTCAACAGCATCGGCTGCCCCGCCTTGCGTCCATGCGCATCAAGGGCCACGCGGAACGCCTGCGCGAGCCGGGTCAGATTGGCGCGGTCCTGCGGACGGTGTGCCAGCTCCTTCGGCCCGCCACTGACCGGGAACTCCCAGTCGATGTCCACGCCATCGAAACTGCCAGCATGACGATCGAAGAACAGCGCCATGCATGAGTCGACCAGGCGCTTGCGGCTGGCCTCGGTCAGCGCTGCATCGGAGAATCCGCCTGCCCCCCAGCCACCGATCGAAATCAGCGTGCGCAGATGCGGGTGCGCCTTCTTCAGCTCGGCCAGCGCCGCGAAATTCTTCGGCGCTTCCGCGCCGATCGTGCAGCGCCCGTCCTCGATGGTGGAGAACGCGTAGAACAGGTGGGTGAGGCGCTCGGCCGGAATGCTCGACACCGGGTAGCGCTCGGCCGAACCACCGGGGTAGTAGGCACCGAAGATCGACGGCTGCGCGGGTGCCGCATGCACGGCAATGGGCAAGGCACCGGCAATCAGCACGGCAAGGGCAGCCACGGTCTGGCGGAACATGGGATCTCCCGGTTTGAAGGCGCAGCCACGTTAGCAAACGGATGGGGCTGTGGGACGGTTGTCGTGGCATGTCGTCCAGTGGACAGGTGCATCCCGCCGAATGACGACAACGCGCCAGTCATGCAACGACCCTCATGCACTGCAGCAGGACACACGCCGACGCCGCGTTCGCGGGCTCGCGCATCGGCTAAGGTAGCCGCGGACCTTCAACCGCGCATGGACATGAGCACCAACCACGACAACCTCGACGACGGCGACCTGCTGGACGACGAAACCCTCGACGAAGGCCAGGCCCTGGAGGCACGCGCCTACGACGCCTTCCACGAAGGCGACCTGCAGCAGGCGGTGGCGCTGTTCGGCGAGCTGATCGCACTCGCCCCCGAAGTGCCGTACCTGCATTACATGCGCGGGCTGGCGCACAAGTACCTGCGCGACTGGGCTGCCTCACTGCAGGACAACCTGCAATCGGAGCAGCTGCGCGGCGAGTTCGATGTCGCCACTGCCTGGAATGCCGGCATCGCCGCCACCGGCGCCGGTGACTGGGCCGAAGCACGCCGCCAGTGGACCCGCTGTGGCATCACCCTGCCCGAAGGCGAGGGCCCGATCGAGGGCCACTTCGGCGTGGCCTGCGTGCGCCTGGCGCCATGGTCCGACGCCGAAGTGGTGTACATGAGCCGCATTGATCCGGTGCGTGCACGCATCGACAACGTACCGCTGCCCGAAAGCGGCTTCCGCTTCGGCGACATCGTGCTGCACGACGGCGCCTCGACCGGCCAGCGTGCCTACGGCGAGCGCCAGGTGCCGGTGTTCAACGCGATGCAGCGCCTGCAGGCATCGGACATGGCGACCTTCACCGTGTTCGTGCAGTGCGATTCGGCCGATGACATCGCTGCCCTGGAGGCCATCACCCTGCCCGGCATCGGCATGGTCGAGGATTGGACAGCCACCGTGCGCCGGCTGTGCCGTCGCTGCAGCTACGGCACGCCGCACCAGCATGGTGATGAGGCGCCAGATGAAGACCAATGGAGACGCGAACGTGACCTCGGCGTGGCCGCACAGGGCCGGGCTGCGGTGGAAAAGCTCATGGCGGTGTGGATCGCTGCAGCCCCCGGCCGGGTGCTGGAGGCCATCGAACAGCGCGAGCACCCGCTGAGCGACCCGGAGCCAGGCCAGGTCTGGTGGCTGGGTGAGGACGAAGAGGCCGAGTAGGGTCGAGCGCCGGGCCTTGTGGCACAAGGCCTTCAGAATTCTTCAGGCCGGCTTCCAGCACTTCAGACGCAGCGCAGGCTCAATCGGGTTCCCTTTCGATGGAGTCCGACGATGCGTTCGATCCTGTCTGTCCTCACCCTGCTCTGCGCGGTCTGCACCCTGCCCTTCGCGGCCCGCGCCACCCCCCCCGATCCGGCCCGTCTGCAGGCCCTGCAGCAGGCCATCGCCAGCGATGAACTGAAACAGATCCGCAGCGTGCTGCTGCAGGTCGATGGCAAGGTGGTCTACGAGGGCTACTTCAACGGCGCCGACGCGCAGACCCTGCACGACGTGCGATCGGCCAGCAAGGGCGTGACCGCGCTGCTGGTCGGTACCGCCATTGGCGATGGCACCCTGCCCGGCGTGCAGGCCCGTGTGTACGACTACTTTCCGACCTTCACTGCCCGGCACGCGGTCGACCCCCGCCTGCGCGCCACCACCGTGCAGGACCTGCTGACCATGAGCAGCCTGTGGGAGTGCGATGACGAGAACCCGTTCTCGGCCGGCCACGAGGAACGCATGTACGTGACCGAGAAGTGGCTGGACTTTGCACTGAGCTTGCCGGTGAAGGGCTTCGCGCCGTGGATGCAGCGGCCGCAGGACAGCCCGCACGGGCGCGCGTTCGCTTACTGCACCGCCAACCCCTTCGTACTGGGCGCGGTGCTTGAGCACGCCAGTGGGCAGCCGTTGGCCGATTACGCTGCACGGATGCTGGAGCGGCCGCTGGGCATCATCCACAGCCAGTGGAACCGTTCGCCGGAGGGTATCGGCATGGGCGGCGGCGGCACCCGCTACCGCACGCGTGATCTGGCCCGCTTCGGCCAGCTCGTGTTCGATGATGGCCGATGGCAGGGCCGCCAGCTGGTCCCCAAGGACTACATCGAGGCGATGGTGCGGGCGCAGGCAACCACTTCCGATGGCAGCGACTACGGCTACCAGTGGTGGGGCCTGAAGCTGGGCGTGCAGGGTTCACCGCGCACGGTGTGGGCGATGTCCGGCAATGGCGGCAACTATGTGTTCGTGGTGCCGGAGCAACGCGTGGTCGCGGTGGTCACCAGCCAGGCGTTCAACCGCAGCTTCGCCCATCCACAGTCGCGACGGATCCTCACCGAGTTCCTGCTGCCGGCGCTGCACTGAGCGCGGCCAGCTCGTCCGGCCGCCAGCTGGCGGCCAGCACCTGCGCACGTTGCCGGGCGATGTCGGCGTCCAGCCGCTGCAGCAGGGCCGGCCAGCCGGGCGCGCTGCGCAGGGGGACGAACAGAGGTGTGGCACGCAGCCACGCTACGTCGCGGAAACCATCATCGACCGCCTGCTGCAGTGCAGCCACAGCGTCGCCTGCATGGCCCCGGGCCTGCAACAGCAGCGCCCGTTCCAGCGCCGCATCAGGCCAGCCGTCGCCGGCGCCCGCGTTGGCAGCGAGCTGCTGCAGGCGTTGGTCGATCCACGCGCCGTCTGCCTCCCGCGCGCCGTGCAACATCGCCAGGGTCTGGCCCAGCGACTGCTGCGGCCGCAGCTGGCGACCACGCTCGAACGCGTCGGCGGCGCCTGCGTCGTCGCCGGCCAGCAACGCCAGTTCACCCTGCAGGCGCAGCAGCTGCGGATGCGGCGTGTCACGCGCCAGCGCCTCGTCCAACGCCTGCCTGGCCTGCTGCGGCGCGCCGGCCAAGTACAGGCTGCGCGGCCAGGCGATGTTGGAAAAGACGTTGTCCGGGTACAGCTGGAAATTGCGCGCGTGGCGAACCGCGGCAGCCTGGGTGAAACCCAGCAGTTCCAGCTCGCGCGCGACCTGCACATCACGGAAGCGGATGCGCTCGGGGGCCTTCAAGGACAGGTTGGCCTGCAGCGCGATGGCAAGCTGGCCGCGCTCCTGCTGCAGGTAGGCCAGCGATGCGCGACTGCGCTCGTCGCCGGGCTCGAGTTCGATGGCACGGCTGTAGCCGGTGATCGCCTGCCGCATATCGCCCAGGCAGTCCTGCGCATACCCCCACAGGGCGTGCGCCGCGGCATCGCGGGGCGCGCGCTGGCGCTCCTGCTCGGCCAATGCCAGAGCTTCGCGCAACTGCTCGGGCGTGCCGTTGAACAGACACCCCTGTGCAGCCAGTGCACGGGACAGGCCACGCCGGGCAGGCACGGATTCCGGATCAGCCTGCAGGGCCTGCCGGTACAGGGTGATGGCCACGCTGTTGTTGTTGGCCTGGCCGATGCCAGCGTAGTAATCGGCGCGCTGCAACAGCGACTGCCCTGCGCCCTGCGGCGTCGACCGGGGCAACAGCAACAGTGTGGCGGCCGTGCCCAGCACCGCGACAGCCACCACACCCCAACCGAGCCTGCGGGCGCGCGATGATCGCGTGGGCGACGCGCTGGCCGGCCGTGGCGGCGCGCACAGCTGGTAGCCGCGACCACGAACCGAGCGGATGTAGCGCGGACGCCGACTGTCATCGCCGAGGGCCTGGCGCAGCAGCTTCACCCGCTGGCTGACCGCAGCTTCGCCGACCACCGCAGGGGCCCAGACCCGTGCGGCCAGCGTGTCGAAATCCACAACGTCGGTGCCGTGCGCAAGAAGCACATCCAGCAGGATCCAGCTGAGGCCGCTGACCGGCAATGCCTCACCGTTGCGACTGACGCGCTGCGCCGGGCGATCGATGTCCAGGTCGAGCAGGCGCAGGGTGTCCATGGCCGAAGCATAGCGGCTGGAGCGCACTGGATGACAGGCAAAGAAAAAGCGGGCCGAAGCCCGCTTTTTCATTTCAGCGATTCCAGGAGCGTGTCAACCAAGGTTGACACCCACCGCCGATTATTCGGCGCTGACGGCGTCGCCTTCTTCCACGGCCTTCATCGACAGGCGGATACGGCCCTGCTTGTCGACTTCCAGCACCTTGACCTTGACCACATCGCCTTCCTTCAGCACGTCGCCGACCTTCTCGACGCGATCGCTGGAGATCTGCGACACGTGGACCAGACCGTCCTTGCCCGGCAGGATGGTGACGAACGCACCGAAGTCCATGATCTTGGCGACCTTGCCTTCGTAGATGCGGCCCGGCTCGACGTCCGAGGTGATCTGCTCGATGCGGGCCTTGGCGGCCTGGGCAGCGATGGCATTGACCGAAGCGATGACGATGGTGCCGTCATCCTGGATGTCGATCTGGGTGCCGGTTTCCTTGGTGATGGCCTGGATGGTCGAACCACCCTTGCCGATCACTTCGCGGATCTTGTCCGGGTGGATCTTGATGGTCAGCAGGCGCGGCGCGTAGTCCGACAGCTCTTCACGCGGAGCGGTCAGGCCGTGGGCCATTTCGCCCAGGATGTGCAGACGGCCAGCCTTGGCCTGCTGCAGGGCCTGCTTCATGATCTCTTCGGTGATGCCTTCGATCTTGATGTCCATCTGCAGGGCGGAGATGCCCTCAGCGGTACCGGCCACCTTGAAGTCCATGTCGCCCAGGTGATCTTCGTCACCCAGGATGTCGGACAGGACGACGAAGCGCTCGCCTTCCTTGACCAGACCCATGGCGATACCGGCAACCGGCGCCTTCACCGGCACGCCGGCGTCCATCAGGGCCAGCGACGAACCGCAGACCGAGGCCATCGACGAGGAACCGTTCGACTCGGTGATTTCCGAGACGACGCGGATGGTGTACGGGAAGGCTTCCAGCGACGGCATGACAGCCAGCACGCCGCGCTTGGCCAGGCGACCGTGGCCGATTTCGCGGCGCTTCGGGCCCATCATGCGGCCGCACTCACCCACCGAGAACGGAGGGAAGTTGTAGTGGAACAGGAAGTTTTCCTTGTACTCACCAGCAACGGCGTCGATGACCTGGCCGTCACGGGCGGTGCCCAGGGTGATGGTCACGATGGCCTGGGTTTCGCCGCGGGTGAACAGCGAGGAACCGTGGGTACGCGGCAGCACGCCGGTCTTCACGGCGATCGGGCGGACGGTGTCCAGCGCACGGCCGTCGATACGGACCTTGGTGTCCAGCACCGAGTCACGCATGGTGCGGTACTCCAGCTCGCCGAATTCCTTCGACAGCTCGGCCGGGTTCCAGCCTTCAGCGGCCACGCGGCCAGCCAGGGTTTCGACCACGTCCTTCTTGATCGCCGAGATGGCGTCACGGCGCTGCAGCTTGTCACGCACCTGGAAGGCTTCGCCCAGGCGCGGGCCGATGGCTTCCTTCAGGGCGGAGATCAGCGCGTCGTTCTTGGCCGGGGCTTCCCAGGTCGACGGCTTGGTGCCGGCTTCGACGGTCAGCTCGTTGATCGCGTTGATGACCTTCTGCATTTCGCGGTGACCGAAGGTCACGGCGCCCAGCATCACTTCTTCGGACAGCAGCGCGGCTTCGGATTCGACCATCAGCACGGCGTTGGAGGTACCGGCGACAACCAGTTCCAGCTGCGAGTCAGCCAGTTCGCTGACGGTCGGGTTCAGGATGTACTCGCCGTTCTTGTAGCCGACCTTGGCAGCGCCGATCGGACCCATGAACGGGGTGCCGGCCAGGGCCAGAGCAGCCGAGGCGCCGATCAGGGCCGGGATGTCACCGTCCACGTCCGGGTTCAGCGACATGACCGTGGCGATGATCTGCACTTCGTTCTTGTAGTCTTCCGGGAACAGCGGACGGATCGGACGGTCGATCAGGCGCGAGATCAGGGTTTCCTTCTCGGTCGCACGGCCTTCACGCTTGAAGAAACCACCCGGGATACGGCCGCCGGCGTAGAACTTTTCCTGATAATCGACGGTCAGCGGGAAGAAGTCCTGGCCTTCGCGCGCGCTCTTGGCGGCGACGGCGGTGACCAGCAGTACGGTGTCGTCCATCTTGACGATGACGGCGCCGCTGGCCTGACGGGCGACTTCGCCGGTCTCAAGCGTGACGGTGTGCTTGCCGTACTGGAAGGTTTTGGTGATTTTTGCCACGGAGGGTGTCCTTGGGGATGCTGTCTGCGAATTTGGACCGTCGGCGACCCTTGCCGCCAGCGGGTGGCCGGATCGTTCCGGCCTGAATCGGGGATTGCGGTGCTACAAAACAAAACCGCGGCGCATCGCTGCGCCGCGGGGGATTCGTTGCTTAGCGACGCAGGCCAAGCTTCTCGATCAGGGCCTTGTAACGCTCGACGTCCTTCTTCTTCAGGTAGTCGAGCAGGCTGCGACGGCGGTTGACCATCTGCAGCAGGCCGCGGCGGCTGTGGTGGTCCTTCTTGTGGGTCTTGAAGTGGCCGGTCAGCAGTTCGATGCGGGCGGTCAGCAGTGCAACCTGGACTTCCGGGGAGCCGGTGTCAGCCGAGCTGCGCTTGTTGTCTTCAATGACCTTCTGGGTGTCGATCGACATTTCTTTTTTCTCTGTGATGCGTGGCCGGCAGGAACGCGCTTCGCGCACCGCCAGGCTCGCCGTGGACTACGAGGATGAAACCTGCGCGAGGCAGGCTGCCGGAAAACGGCCGCGAAATTGTAACGGCCGGGGGCTTCCGGGACAAGGACCGGGGCTGAACCGCCCGGCCCAGGTCAGAGGTTGAAACGACGCTGCGGGGCCAGCAGGCCACTGTCATCGACCTGGCCCAGGCCCTGGACAGCATCGTCCGGGCCAAACACGGCCACCAGGCCATGCGGCCAGGACAGGTCGCGCTGGCGCTGGCCGACGCAGAAGCGGTGGGCCTGGTCGGCATCGAGGTCGACCCGCGGGTATTCAGCCAGGCCGGCCGCCAGCGGCAGCAGCAGCGCGTCCATGCCGGCCTCGTCGCCCGCCTCGACCATCGCCCGCAGTTGATCCAGCGTGACCATGGCAGGCTCGCGGAACGGCTCGACCCACAGCCGGCGCAGCGCGCTGATGTGGGCGCCACAGCCCAGGCTTTCGCCGAGGTCGCGGGCCAGGCTGCGGATATAGGTGCCGGAGCCACAGGTCACGCGCAGCCGCAGCCGTTCCGGCTGCTGCTCCAGTACCTCGATGGCATGCACCTGCACCTCGCGTTCCGGCGCTTCGATGACGTCACCGCGGCGGGCCTTCACATACAGCGGCTCCCCACCCTGCTTCAGCGCCGAATAGATCGGGGCACGCTGGCGGATGTTGCCGGTCAGCGGCACCAGCGCCGCCTGCAGGGCCTCGGCACTGATCGCCGGCACCGCGCGCTGCAGCAGCACCTGGCCTTCGGAGTCATCGGTGTCGGTGGTCTGGCCCAGCATGATCTCGGCGTCGTAGGCCTTGGCCGAGCCGAGCAACAGTCCGGCAATCTTGGTCGCCTCGCCGAAGCACAGCGGCAGCAGGCCGGTGGCCAGCGGATCGAGGCTGCCGGTATGGCCACCCTTTTCGGCACGGAACAGGCGACGGGCCACCTGCAGGGCGGCGTTGGAGCTCATGCCGGTCGACTTGTCGAGCAGCAGGATGCCATCCAGGCGGCGGAACTGAATTCGGGTCATGACAGGAGTTTGTAGAGTCGAGCCATGCTCGACTGCTGCAGCGCGGTCTGCATCAGACATCGCGCAGCCGGAATGCAACAACGCCGGGCATGCCCGGCGTCGCGCGGTTATTCTTCGTCGCTCTCGCGACGCTTCTCGGCGGCCAGCGTATCGGGCAGGTCGCGCAGGATGTTGTCGATGTGTTCACCACGGTCGACCGAGTCGTCGTAGTGGAAATGCAGCTCCGGCACGTGGCGCAGCTTCATCGCTCGGGCCAGGTCCATGCGCAGGCGATAGCCCAGCTCCTTCAGGCCGGCCACGGCTTCAGCCGAACGTTCCGGCATCAACGCAGTGACGAATACCTTGGCATGGGCCATGTCGCGGGTGATTTCCACGTCGGACACGCTCACCGAGGGCAACCCGTGCTCGCGCACGGCGTTGTGCACCAGGGTGCCGAGTTCACGGCGCAGCTGGGCGGAGACACGGTCGGTTCGATGGAAAGTCTTGGGCACGCGGTCGGGCTCTCGATTCAAATGTGACCCGACCAAGGTCGGGTCCTACCAGGAGGAGCGGCCCGACATTGGTCGGGCCCCACCAGGGGGCGGACCGGCCCGTGAGGGCTGGTCCGTTGCAGCAATTACAGGGTGCGCGGCACTTCGATACGCTCGAAGCACTCGATCTGGTCACCCGGCTTGACGTCGTTGTAGGCCTTCACCGCGATACCGCACTCGGTACCGTTGCGGACTTCCTCGACGTTCTCCTTGAAGCGACGCAGCGATTCCAGCTCGCCCTCGAAGATCACCACGCTGTCGCGCAGCACGCGGATCGGCTTGTTGCGCTTGACCACGCCCTCGATGACCATCGAACCGGCGACGGCGCCCAGCTTGGAGCTGCGGAAGACGTCGCGGACCTCGGCGATACCGATGATCTCTTCGCGGATCTCCACGCCCAGCAGACCGGAGGCCACCTGCTTCACCTGGTCGATCACGTCATAAATGATCGAGAAGTAACGCAGGTCAACGCCGTTGGATTCGATGATGCGACGGGCCGAAGCATCCGCACGCACGTTGAAGCCGATGACGGTGGCCTTCGAAGCGGCCGCCGAGTTGGCGTCCGACTCGGTGATGCCGCCCACGCCGGAGTGGATCACGTTGATGCGGATGTCTTCGTTGGACAGCGCGACCAGTGCCTGGCTCAGGGCCTGCACCGAACCCTGCACGTCGGCCTTGATGACCAGGTTGAGGACCTGCTGGCCCTCGCCCTTGCCCAGGGTCGCCATGATGTCTTCCATGCGGCTGCCGGCGGTGGCGACCAGGCGCGATTCACGGCGCTTGGTTTCGCGCTGCTGGGCAACGTCCTTGGCCAGGCGCTCGTCCTCGACCACCACGAAGTCGTCACCCGCTTCCGGCACGCCGGACAGGCCCAGGACCTGCACCGGGATGGACGGGCCGGCGAACTCCGGCTGCTTGCCGGTTTCGTCGAACAGCGCACGCACGCGGCCGTACTGGATGCCGCACACCAGGTAGTCGCCCTTCTTCAGGCGGCCCTGCTGCACCAGCACGGTGGCGACCGGGCCACGGCCCTTGTCCAGCGACGATTCGATCACCACGCCCGAAGCGCGGCCTTCGTCGACGGCCTTCAGTTCCAGCAGTTCGGCCTGGATCGAGATGGCGTCCAGCAGGTCGTCGATGCCCAGGCCGGTCTTGGCCGAGATCTCCACCATCTGGGTGTCACCACCGAAGTCTTCGGCCACGACCTGCTCGGACAGCAGTTCGTTCTTGACCCGCATCGGGTCGGCGTCGGACTTGTCGATCTTGTTGATCGCCACGATCAGCGGCACACCCGCCGAACGCGCGTGCTGGATCGCTTCCTTGGTCTGCGGCATGACGCCGTCATCGGCGGCCACGACCAGCACCACGATGTCGGTCAGCTTGGCGCCGCGCGCACGCATCGAGGTGAATGCCGCGTGGCCCGGGGTATCCAGGAAGCTGATCACGCCCTTCGGCGTATCCACGTGGTAGGCACCGATGTGCTGGGTGATGCCGCCGGCTTCGCCGGTGGCGACCTTGGTGCGGCGGATGTAATCCAGCAGCGAGGTCTTGCCGTGGTCGACGTGGCCCATGATGGTGACCACCGGCGGACGCTGGGTGGCTTCGCCCTGGTTTTCACCGGTCGAGGCCAGCAGTGCGTCTTCGGCATCGTTGTCGTTGGCACGGATCGCCTTGTGGCCGAGTTCTTCGGTCACCAGCGCGGCGGTGTCATGGTCGATGGACTGGGTGATGGTGGCCATCACGCCCATCTTGAACAGCGCCTTGACCACCTCACCGCCCTTCAGCGCGAGCTTCTGCGCCAGGTCGGCCACGGTGATCGTGTCGCCGATCGCCACTTCACGCACCACCGGCGCGGTCGGACGCTCGAAGGCGTGCGGACCTGCATTGTTGCCACCGCGCGACATGTCGCGACGGCCACCGGCCTGGTTACGCCCGCCCGGACGACCACGGGTGTTGCTGTTGTTGCTGTTGCCACGACGCGCGCGGTCGGCAGCCGACAGGTGCATCTGGCCGGCGAAACGGTCGCCCGGGCCACGCTCGTTGCGCGGCGCGCTGCGGTTGTTGCGGTCGTCGTTGCGCGGCGGCGGCGGAGCGCTGCGCGGCGCAGCCGGAGCGGCGGCCGGAGCACGCGGCGGGCGCGGCGCGGTTTCATCGATCGGAGCGCGCTTGGGCTTGCTGGCAGCCAGCGCCTCGGCAGCCTTGGCGGCGGCCGCAGCTTCCTCGGCGGCCTTCTTCTCGGCCTCTGCGCGTTCCTTGGCCGCAACCTCTTCCTCACGGGCACGGACGATGGCTTCGTCGCGCAGACGATCCTTCTCGGCCAGGGCCTGCTGTTCGGCGAGGTTGCGCGCACGCGACTCTTCCAGCTTGCGCAGGATGTCGGCGCGCTCTTCGTCCGGGGTCATGGCGCGAGCACCATCCTTGACGTAGGTACGCTTCTGGCGCACCTCGACATTCACGGTCGTCTTGCTGCGACCGGAGCTGACCGTCACTTCCTGCTGTTTCCGGCGGTTGAGCGTGATCTTCTTTGCGGACTGATCCGTCTCTTCCGGGGCCTGCTCGGGCTTGCCATGCGAACGACGAAGGAAGCCCAGGAGCTTCACCTTCTCGGTACTGGTCACGACCTGGTCGGGACCGCTGAACTTCATGCCGGCACCGGCCAGCTGTTCCAGCAGTTTTTCGACCGGCGTGTTGACCAGTTCGGCAAGCTTGCGGATGGTGGTTTGCTGCGACATTCGGATCCTATGATCTTGTGGGCGCCCCCCCGCATCTGGAGGTGGCGCGGATTCTACGCCCTGAGCGGCTCAGGGCCCTGTTCATTGCCGGCTCATTCGCCGCGTTCCAGTCGGGCGATCTCCTCGGCACGCGCGGCCAGGATCAGCGCAGCGGCGCGCGCCTGGTCCAGCCCTTCGATGCCGAAGTCCATGACCTCGTCGGCGGCCAGGTCGGACAAGTCCTCACTGGTGCGCACGCCGTGGCCGGCCAGCGCATACGCGGTGGCTTCGTCCATGCCCTTCAGGGACAGCAGGTCCTGCGCCGGCTGGCCGTCTTCAAGGCCTTCCTCGACTGCCAGGGCCTCATTGAGCAGCGCATCGCGGGCACGAGCGCGCAGCTCTTCGACGATGTCTTCGTCGAAACCTTCCACGGCCAGCAGTTCGCCAACCGGGACATACGCGATTTCCTCGACGGTGCCGAAGCCTTCGCTGACCAGGATGCCGGCGATCTCTTCGTCCACTTCCAGCTTGTCCATGAACAGCTGGCGGGCCGAAGCCTGCTCGGCCTCCGACTTGGCAGTGACCTGGTCCTGGGTCATCACGTTGAGCTGCCAGCCGGTCAGGCGGCTGGCCAGGCGCACGTTCTGGCCGCCCTTGCCGATCGCCTGGGCCAGGCGGTCTTCAGCGACAGCCAGGTCCATCGAGTGCTTGTCTTCATCGACGATGATCGACTGCACTTCGGCCGGCGCCATCGCGTTGATGACGAAGTTGGCCGGGTTGTCGTTCCACAGCACGATGTCCACGCGCTCGCCATTGAGCTCGTTGGACACGGCCTGCACGCGCGAACCGCGCATGCCGATGCAGGCACCGATCGGATCGGTGCGCTGGTCGTGGGCCAGCACGGCGATCTTGGCGCGGTCGCCCGGATCGCGGGCGCAGGCCTTGATTTCCACCAGGCCCTGGCCGACTTCCGGCACTTCCAGCTTGAACAGCTCGATCATGAATTCCGGGGCGGCGCGGCTGATGAACAGCTGCGGGCCACGCGGTTCCGAACGGACTTCGGCCAGGTAGCCGCGCACGCGGTCACCGGCGCGCAGCACGTCGCGCGGAATGCCCTTGTCCTTCGGGATGAAGCCTTCGGCGTTACCACCGAGGTCGACATAGATGTTGCCGCGCTCGGCGCGCTTGACCACGCCGGTGATCAGCTCACCCACGCGATCCTTCCATGCATCCACGACCTGCTGGCGCTCGGCTTCGCGCACGCGCTGGACGATGACCTGCTTGGCGGCCTGGGCAGCAATGCGGCCGAAGTCCGGGTTCTCGATCTGCTCTTCGATGTAGTCGCCGACGTCCACGCCTTCGGCTTCATCGACGGCGTCCATCAGGCGGATCTGGCGATCAGGCGATTCCATGACCACGTCATCGGCCACCACTTCCCAGCGGCGGAAGGTTTCGTAGCTGCCATCCTTGTGGTCGATGACCACGCGGGTCAGCACTTCCTCGTCGGGATAGCGCTTCTTCGCTGCCGAGGCCAGGGCGGCCTCGATGGCATCGAAGATCACTTCACGCGGCACGCCCTTCTCGTTGGCGACCGCGTCGACTACCAGCAACAGTTCCTTGCTCATTGGCTCACTCCGCGCGCGGCTTCTTTGCCGCCGGCTCGTTGGAAGAAGAATTCGTGTTCGGCTTCGGACGCTTCGGTGCCGGACCGGTCGGCTTGCTCGGGGCCAGCCCCAGCGCCACCCAGTCGGGCATGATCCGTGCCTTGTCGATGTTGTCGGCCGACACGACCACTTCGGCCCTGTCGACGATGAAGGTGATGGTGCCCGCGGCCTCGTCGGTCGCTTCGATGCGGCCCTGCAGGCGACGGCGATTGTCCTGCGGCAGCTTCAGCGTGACCTTGGCCGATTCACCCTGGTGGCGGGCGAACTGCTCCAGGTTGAACAGCGGGCGGTCGACGCCCGGCGAGGACACTTCCAGCGTGTAATTGCCGCTGATCGGGTCTTCGACGTCCAACTGCGCCGACACTTCGCGGCTGACCCGCTCGCAGTCGTCGACATTGATGATGCGCTCGGGCTGTTCAGCCAGCGGCACGTCGATGTAAAGGCGCAGGGTCGCACCGCCGGGGGCCGGCAGATACTCAACGCCCAGCAGCTCCAGGCCCAGCGACACAACGGTCGGGGCGAGCAGATTCGCGATGTCGGTTGCCTTGTCGCTCACAGCCTGCCTTGATCTCTTGGTTGGGTGCCGGCCTTGGCCGGCGTGAAAACATGACGCCCCGGAAACGACAAAGGGCCCGCTGGGCCCCTTTTCCGGAAAGACTCCGGTGACTGGATTCCGGTTGCAACCTGCAGTGCCTGCCGGTTGCGGCCCTCCTTCCGGGTCCGGACTCCCGCTGGGAGGCCGCCTTCAGGGGTACTGCTAGGTCGCTGATGATAGCGACTGCACCGCGCTGGTGCAAGGTGCGGACCCGGGGTCAGATCCCTTTTCCACGGGAAAAGGGATCTGACCCCAATCACGCAGAAACGATGCAGGCCCCAAAGAAAAACGCCCTCGAAGCAGGACTTCGAAGGCGATCTCTTTACTTGGTAGCGGGGGCAGGATTTGAACCTGCGACCTTCGGGTTATGAGCCCGACGAGCTGCCAGACTGCTCCACCCCGCATCAGAAGCGGAATTATGAGGCATAACTTCAAAACCTGCAAGCTTTTCCTCATTCATCGAACTGGTTGGCGCCGATTCGATGTGTTGGTAGCGGGGGCAGGATTTGAACCTGCGACCTTCGGGTTATGAGCCCGACGAGCTGCCAGACTGCTCCACCCCGCACCGGAAGTGTTTGAACTGCTGCCCTGCTCTTTCGAGGAGGGCTACCGCAACGATGTTCTGGCTGAACCGCTGCAGTGACAACTCAGGCTGCGCATATTACACGAATCGCGCAGCTTTGTGTCAACTTTTATGCAAGATGCGCAAATGCCTGCTGGCACCAGACCATGATCGGGTTCCAGGCCAGGCCCAGCGCCAGCAGCGCCAGCGCGTTCACGCCCAGCACCAGGCCCAGCACGCGGTCGTTGCTGCGCGGCATGGCCTCGCCCACCGGCTCATCGAAGTACATGACCTTGATGACGCGCAGGTAGTAGAAGCAGCCGACCACGGCACACAGCACGCCAAGGATGGCCAGCCACAGCAGGCCCCCGTTGACGGCCGCGCCCAGCACCGCCAGCTTGGTCCAGAAGCCCAGGAACGGCGGGATGCCGGCCAGCGACGCCATGATGCACAGCACCAGGCCGGCCATCCACGGGTTGCGGGCATTGAGGCCCTTGAAGTCTTCGATGTTCTCGGCTTCGAAGCCGGCACGCGACAGCGCGATGATCGCGCCGAAGGCGGCGGTCGACATGATGGCGTAGGCCAGTGCGTAGAACAGTGCGGCGGCATAGCCCTGCGAACCGCCACCGGCAATGCCCATCAGCAGGAAGCCGATGTGCGAGACGGTGGAGAACGCCAGCATGCGCTTGAGGTTGCTCTGCGCGATGGCCATCAGGTTGCCGATGACCAGCGAGACCGCGGCCAGGCCGGCGATCAGCAGCTGCAGTTCGGTCGACAGCGGGCCCACGCCCATTTCCAGCAGGCGGTAGGCCATGCCGAACGCGGCCAGCTTCGGCGCCGAGCTGATGAACAGTGCGATCGGTGCCGGGGCACCTTGGTACACGTCCGGCAGCCACATGTGGAACGGCGCGGCACCCAGCTTGAAGGCGACGCCGGCGATCATGAACACCGCACCGGTGATCAGCAGCACGCGCTCTTCCGAGTGCGGGATGGCCTCGCGGATGACGTCAAGGTGCAGGCTGCCGGTGGCGCCGTAGATCAGCGACATGCCGTACAGCAGCAGGCCAGAAGCCAGCGAACCCAGCACGATGTACTTCATCGCCGCTTCCGAGGCCAGGCCGTTCTCACGGTTGCTGGCGACCAGGGCGTAGGAGCACAGCGCCAGCAGTTCCAGGCCCAGGTAGACCATCAGCAGGCTGCCGGCCGAGACCAGGATCATCATGCCGGCGGTGCCGAACAGGATCAGCACCGGAATCTCGCCCTGGAACAGATTGCGGTCGCGCAGATAGCGCCAGCCGTAGACCAGGGTCAGGCCGCTGAGCAGCACGATCCCGGTCTTCATCACGTCCGCGGCGGTATCACGCACGAACATGCCATGGAAGACCCCCCCCTGCCCGCCCACGCCAGTGGCCAGCATGAACAGCACCACGGCCAGCGCAGCGAGCGAGAACAGGTGGGTGACGATCTTGTTCCGGTTGCTGACGAACAGGTCGAGGATCATCAGGGCGAAGGCGCTGCCGATCAGCACCAGCTCGGGAGCGAGCGGTGGCAGGTCAGCGGCGGTCAATGGCAGCAGCGGCGAGGTGGTCATCATCAAATCCTGGAATTACAGCAGCTTGCTGGATGCGATCTGCATCGCCAGCTTCGCGATCGAGGGCTCCATCAGGTCGGTCAGCGGCTTGGGGTAGATGCCCAGGGCCAGCACGCCGATGGCGAACACGCCCAGCACCAGCCATTCGCGGCCGTTGATGTCCTTCAGTTCGGCAACATGGCTGTTGGCCACTTCACCGAAGAAGATGCGCTTGTACAGCCACAGGGTGTAGGCGGCGCCGATGATCAGGGTGGTGGCCGCGCCCAGCGCGATCCACGGATTACGCTGGAAGGCCGACAGGATGACCATGAACTCGCCGACGAAACCACTGGTACCCGGCAGGCCCGCGTTGGCCATGAAGAACAGCATGGCGAAGGTGGCGAACCACGGCATCACGTTGACCACGCCGCCGTAATCGGCGATGCGGCGGCTGTGCATGCGGTCGTACAGCACGCCGACGCAGGAGAACATCGCGCCCGACACGAAGCCGTGCGAGATCATCTGCACCATGGCGCCCTGCAGGCCCAGGCGGGCGGCATCGGCGTTGCCGGCTTCACGCACCAGCCACAGGGCAATGAACGTGCCCAGGGTGACGAAGCCCATGTGCGCGATCGACGAATAGGCGATCAGCTTCTTCATGTCGTCCTGCACCAGGGCGACGAGGCCGACGTAGATCACCGCGATCAGCGACAGCGCGATCACCAGCCACGCCCATTCCTGCGACGCGTCCGGGACGATCGGCAGGTTGAAGCGCAGGAAGCCGTAGCCACCGATCTTCAGGGCGATGGCGGCCAGGATCACCGAACCGGCGGTCGGCGCTTCCACGTGGGCATCCGGCAGCCAGGTGTGGACCGGGAACATCGGCACCTTGACCGCGAAGGCGATCAGGAAGGCGAAGAAGATCCAGGTCTGTTCCTTGGCCGACAGCGGCAGCGCGTACAGGTCGGCCAGCTGGAAGCTGCCCCCCTTCATGTACAGGTAGATCAGCGCCACCAGCATCAGCACCGAGCCGAGGAAGGTGTACAGGAAGAACTTCAGCGCGGCGTAGATGCGACGCGGGCCGCCCCAGACACCGATGATCAGGAACATCGGGATCAGCATCGCCTCGAAGAACACGTAGAACAGCATCGCGTCCGTGGCCGAGAAGATACCGACCGTGACGCCTTCCAGGATCAGGAAGGCGGCCACGTACTGGTTGACGCGCTTGTCGATGGCGCTCCAGGCGCCGATCAGGGCAAGCACGCTGACCAGGGTGGTCAGCAGGATCAGCGCCACGGCGATGCCGTCCACGCCCAGGTTGTAGCCGATCTTGTACGCCGGGATCCAGGCATGGGTCTCGACGAACTGCAGACCGTCGATGCCCGCGTTGTAGCCGCTCAGCAGCGAGAGGCTCGCCACGAACGTCAGCACCGCTACGCCCAGCGACGCCCAGCGGGCGGTCTGCGCATCACGGATCGCAAGGATCAGGGCACCACCGATGATCGGCAGCCAGATGAGGACACTGAGTAGAGGCCAGTTCGACACGTCTTCTTATTCCGTACAGGTCATCAACGCAGGTAATGCATCAGCACGCCCAGAAGGGCAATCAGGCCGATGATCATCGCGAAGGCGTAGTGATAGAGGAAACCGGATTGGGTACGACGCAGCACGCCGGCTGCGACGTCCACAACACGTGCCGAAAGATTGACCACGCCGTCGACGATGTTGCTGTCGATCCAGCGTGCGACCTTGCCCAGCTTGACGCTGCCACCGGCAAAGCCATCGATCCACAGCTTGTCGAAGCCGTACTTGTTTTCCAGCACCGACACCAGCGGGGCGAAGGTCTTGCGCGCCTTGCCCGACAGGTCCGGCTTCCACAGGTAGAACAGTGCAGCCAGCAGGAAGCCCGCCAGGGTCAGCCAGAACGGCGGCAGCATCATGCCGTGCAGCGCGAACGCCACCGGACCATGGAACTCTTCGCCCAGGAAGCCAACGGTGTTCTTGGCCGGATCGTAGAAGTTCACGATGCCGGTGAAGAACGTCTGCGCCTGGCCCTTGATGGCCTCGTGCGCATGGTGGCCGGCCCAGTCGGTGCCGTGCAGCATCGGACCGATGCTGAAGAAACCGATGGCGATCGACGGAATGGCCAGCAGGATCAGCGGCAGCGTCACCACCCAAGGGGTTTCGTGCGGCTCATGCGCACCGTGGCCATGGCCGTGGTCGTCATGGGCATCGCCGTGGTGGGCGTCGGCGGCATGGTGATCGTCATGGCCATGGCCGTGATCATCATGCGCGTCGCGGAAGCGCTCCTTGCCGTGGAAGGTCAGGAACAGCAGGCGGAAGCTGTAGAAGCTGGTCACCAGCACGCCACCCAGCACTGCCCAGTAGCCATAGGTGGCCACCCAGCTGTTCTGCATGTGGGCGTGGATCTCGGCCGCCTCGATGATGGTGTCCTTCGAGTAGAAGCCGGAGAAGAACGGCGTACCGACCAGGGCCAGGGTACCGATCCACATGGTGACGAACGTGATCGGCATGTACTTGCGCAGGCCGCCCATCTTGCGCATGTCCTGCTCGTGGTGCATCGCGATGATGACCGAGCCGGCGCCCAGGAACAGCAGCGCCTTGAAGAAGGCGTGGGTCATCAGGTGGAACACGGCGGCCGAGTACGCCGACACGCCCAGTGCAACCGTCATGTAGCCCAGCTGCGACAGCGTGGAGTACGCGACGACGCGCTTGATGTCGTTCTGCACGATGCCGATCAGGCCGGTGAAGAAGGCCGTGGTGGCACCGATGAACAGGATGAAGTTCAGCGCGGTCTGCGACAGCTCGAACAGCGGCGACATGCGGGTGACCATGAAGATACCGGCGGTCACCATCGTCGCGGCGTGGATCAGCGCCGAGATCGGGGTCGGGCCTTCCATCGAATCCGGCAGCCACACGTGCAGCGGAACCTGGGCCGACTTGCCCATGGCACCGATGAACAGGCAGATGCAGATGACGGTGGCGATCGACCAGATCACCGGCTCGTTCAGCAGCTGCATGCCGAACAGGGTGCCGTCCCAGATCTGCAGCTGGGCGCGCGGGTCAGCCAGCATGCCGGCCTGCGAGAACACCTGCGAGTAGTCCAGGGTGCCGAACACCCACAGCACGCCGGCGATGCCCAGCAGGAAGCCGAAGTCACCAACGCGGTTGACCAGGAACGCCTTCATGTTGGCGAAGATCGCGGTCGGGCGCTTGAACCAGAAGCCGATCAGCAGGTACGACACCAGGCCCACCGCTTCCCAGCCGAAGAACAGCTGCAGGAAGTTGTTGCTCATCACCAGGGTGAGCATCGAGAAGGTGAACAGCGAGATGTAGCTGAAGAACCGCTGGTAGCCCGGATCGTCCTGCATGTAGCCGATCGTGTAGATGTGGACCAGCAGCGACACGAAGGTCACCACCACCATCATCATCGCTGTCAGCTTGTCGACCATGAAGCCGACGTGGGCCGAGTACTGGCCGACTTCGAAGAACGTGTAGATGTTCTGGTTGAACGGCTGCGCACCGCCCCAGAGCAGCTGGTAGAGCGTGTACATCGACAGGCCGCAGGCCACCGCGACGCCGAGGATGGTGATGGTCTGCGCGCCGAAGCGCTTGACCTGGCGACCGAACAGGCCGGCGATGATGCTGCCGAACAGCGGTGCAAGCACCACTGCGATCAACAGACTCTTGGAGAGAGTGATTTCCATCTGTGGATCAGCCCTTCAACGAATCGACTTCGCCGACATTGATCGTGCGGCGGGTACGGAACAGGGTCACCAGGATCGCCAGGCCGATGGCGGCTTCCGCGGCGGCGACGGTCAGGATGAAGAACACGAACAGCTGGCCGGACGGATCGCCCAGCTGACGCGAGAAGCCGACGAAGTTGATGTTCACCGACAGCAGCATCAGTTCGATCGACATCAGCAGGACGATGACGTTCTTCCGGTTGAGGAAGATGCCGGCCAGGCTGATGGCGAACAGCACCGCGCCAAGCGCAAGCATGTGGCCAAGGGTAATCACGGCTGGGTCTCCTCGCCGGCGGCCGGCTTGCTGTTGCTGTGCACGACCGGTGCTTCGGCGCCCATCTTGACCATGCGCAGGCGCTGGCCGGCCTTGACCATGGTCTGCTCGCCCGGGTTCTGGCTCTTCACGCCGGTACGGCGGCGCAGGGTCAGCATCACGGCGGCAACCACGGCCACGGTCAGGATGACCGCGGCGAACTCGAACGGCAGCAGGTACTCGGTGAACAGCGTGCGCGCCAGCCAGGTGACGTTGGAGCTGTCGGCGGCGACCGCAGCGGCGTTGTCGGCCGGGAACGGCGTGACAGAGCGCGCCTTGACGCCGATCAGGATCAGCATCTGCGCCAGCATCGCCACCGCGACGATGAGGCCGACCGGCAGGTAGCGCACCCAGCCCTCACGCAGCTTGGTGGGGTCGATGTCGAGCATCATCACCACGAACAGGAACAGCACCATCACCGCGCCGACGTAGACCAGCACCAGGGCGACGCCGAGGAACTCGGCACCCACCAGCAGCCACACGCAGGCAATGGAGAAGAAGGTCAGCACCAGGCAGAGCACGGCGTGAACCGGGTTGCGCACGCTGATCACCGCACCGGCCGAAACCGTTGCCGCGATGGCGAACACCCAGAAAGCGATATTTACCCAATCCATCTCTCGACCTCAGCGGTAAGCGGCATCGGCGGCGCGACGCTCGGCGATCTCGGACTCGAGACGGTCGCCCAGGGCCAGCAGCTGCGGCTTGGTAACGATGTTTTCGCCACGATTCTCGAAGTGGTACTCGAGGATGTGGGTTTCGACGATCGAGTCCACCGGGCAGCTTTCTTCGCAGAAGCCACAGAAGATGCACTTGAACAGATCGATGTCATAGCGCGTGGTACGGCGGGTGCCGTCTTCGCGCTTGGCCGAGTCGATGGTGATGGCCAGCGCCGGGCACACCGCTTCGCACAGCTTGCAGGCGATGCAGCGCTCTTCACCGTTGGGGTAACGGCGCAGGGCGTGCAGGCCACGGAAGCGCGGCGACTGCGGGAACTTCTCCATCGGGTACATCATCGTGTACTTGGGCTTGAAGCTGTACTTCAGCGTCAGCCAAAGGCCACCCAGGAGTTCGAGCAGCAGCAGGCTCTTGAAGTAATGGGTAATCCTGTTCATCACTTAGACGCCCTTTTGAATCACGCCGAAGAACACCATGACGGCGGTAACCGCGATCCACAGAATGGCCAGCGGGATGAAGACCTTCCAGCCCAGGCGCATGATCTGGTCATAGCGGAAGCGCGGGAAACTGGCACGGAACCAGATGTAGGCACTGGCGAAGAAGAACACCTTGACGAACAGCCACGGTGCACCGCCCTTCCAG
This sequence comes from Stenotrophomonas sp. GD03794, assembly GCF_029842145.1. Lineage (NCBI taxonomy): Bacteria > Pseudomonadati > Pseudomonadota > Gammaproteobacteria > Lysobacterales > Lysobacteraceae > Stenotrophomonas > Stenotrophomonas sp. GD03794. The sequence continues at coordinate 9,729 of NZ_JAOCFV010000008.1, read as the reverse complement.
ATCCAGTCGACCAGCGGTGAGACGTCGCCGAAGTTGACCCAGCCCTGGATCGGGCTCAGCCAGCCACCAAGGAAGAAGATCGAGATCAGGAAGCTGATCAGGATCATGTTGGCGTATTCGGCCAGGAAGAACAGCGCGAACGCACCGCCCGAGTACTCGACCATGTGGCCGGCGACGATTTCCGATTCACCTTCCACCACGTCGAACGGCGCGCGGTTGGTTTCGGCAACGCCCGACACCCAGTAGATGACGAACAGCGGGAACAGCGGCAGCAGGAACCAGTCGAAGAAACCGGAATTGCCGGCCTGCGCCATCACGATGTTGCTCAGGTTCAGGCTGCCCGACGCGATCATCACGCCGACCAGGGCGAAGCCCATGGCGATCTCGTAGCTGATCATCTGCGCCGAGGCGCGCATCGCACCCAGGAACGCATACTTCGAGTTGGATGCCCAACCGGCCAGGATGATGCCGTAGATGCCCAGCGAGGTCATCGCCAGCAGGTACAGCAGGCCGGCGTTGGCGTTGGACAGCACGATCTGCGAATCGAAGGGCACCACCGACCAGGCTGCGAAAGCCGGGGCCAGGGTGATCAGCGGGGCCAGCAGGTAGATCGCCTTGTTGGCGCTGCTCGGCTGGACCACTTCCTTGAACAGCAGCTTGAAGACGTCGGCGAAGGCCTGGAAGATGCCCATGCCCACGTACATCGGGCCGTGGCGGACGTGCATCCAGCCGATCAGCTTGCGTTCCCAGACCACGTAGAAGGCCACCGAGATGATCACCGGAACGGTGATCACCAGGATCTTCAGGATGATCCAGATCAGCGCGCCGATGTCACCAAGGCCAAGCAGCCACTGGTGCAGCGGATCGACCGCGTTCAACAGCAATTCGTTCATGCAGCCACCACCGTTACGCGAGCGGCACCCAACGGCGCGGTCGCGCCGTGGCCCGATTCAATCCAGACCGAACCCGCAGCGACGCGGGCGTCGACCACCACCGGCAGGGTGGCCTTGCCGGCATCGGTGCCGACCTTGGCCATCTGCCCTTCCTGCAGCTGCAGGCGAGCGGCATCTTCAGCGTTCAGCACGATGCGCGGGGCGTTGTTGAGCGGATGCGACTGCAGCGCCGGGGCGCGACGGACCACCGCATCGGTGCGGTAGATCGCGGCGGTCGAAGCCACTTCCAGGCCTTCGCCGGCAACCACCGGCTGTGCCGAGGCGGCAACGGTGACCGACACCGGGGCCAGGCTGGCGCGCAGGCCGGCCAGGTCGGTGAAGTCGAAACCGGCTACCGCCAGCTCACCGCCCAGGGCGCGCAGCACGCGCCAGCCCTCACGGGCCTCGCCCGGCAGCTTGCCGCCGGCACGCGCCGACTGCTCGCGACCATCGAGGTTGGTCAGGGTGGCGTCGATTTCCGGCAGCGCACCGATCGGCAGGATCACGTCGGCAACGTCGCGGGTGGAGACGCAGGCGAACTGGCTGAAGGCCACCACCTTGGCGCCGACCAGCGCCTTGCGCGCGGCGGGAGCGTCGGCGAAGTCCAGACCCGGCTCCAGGCCGTACACCACGTAGGCCTGGCGCGGCTGCGCCAGCATTGCGGCGACGTCCTTGCCGGCCGGCAGCACACCTGCGCGGGTCAGGCCAACGGCGTTGGCACCCTGCGGGATGCGGCACAGTTTGGCACCGGTCGCAGCGGCGAAGTCACGCGCGGCGGCGCGGATCGCGGCAGCCTGCGGGTGGTTTTCGGCGATGCCACCGACGATCAGCACGGTGTTGTTGCCGCCCTGCACTGCCGAACGCAGCTCGGCGTTGGCCAGCGCGTCGACGAACTTCGACGGCGCGACGATCTGCTTGCCGGCAATGCTGAAGGCGAAGTCGAAGTCCACCGGGTTGACGACGTGGATCTTCGCGCCGTTGGTGGTCTGCGCCTTGCGCAGGCGGGCGTGCAGCAGCGGCAGTTCGTGGCGGATGTTGCTGCCCAGAACGACGATGCGGTCGGCGCCTTCGATCTCGGCGAGCGGCAGGCCGAACACTTCGGCGGTTGCGGCGTCGGAGAAATCGCGGTTGTTGATGCGGTGGTCGATGTTGCTCGAGCCCAGGCCCTTGGCCAGGCGGGCCAGCAGCGCGCCTTCCTCGTTCGAGGTCGACGGATGCACCAGCACGCCCAGGTTGTCGCCCTGGTTGGCCTTGAGGATCTCGGCGGCCGCGGCCAGGCCTTCGGCCCAGCTCACTTCCTTCCACTCGCCATTGACCTTGCGCAGCGGCTTGACCGCACGGTCTTCGCTGTACAGGCCCTGGTGCGAGTAGCGGTCACGGTCGGACAGCCAGCACTCGTTCACGGCTTCGTTGTCGCGCGGCACGGTGCGCAGCACTTCGCCGCGACGCACGTGCAGGAACAGGTTCGACCCCATCGCGTCGTGGTAGCCCAGCGATTCGCGCGCGGTCAGTTCCCACGGGCGGGCGCGGAACTGGAACACCTTGTTGGTCAGCGCGCCGACCGGGCAGACGTCGACGACGTTGCCGGACAGCTCGGTGGTCAGCGGCTTGCCATCGAAGGTACCGATCTGCAGGTTCTCACCGCGGTACATGCCACCCAGCTCGTAGGTACCGGCAACGTCGGCAGTGAAGCGGACGCAGCGGGTGCACTGGATGCAGCGGGTCATCTCGGTGGCGACCAGCGGGCCCATGTCCTCGTCCGGCACCACGCGCTTGCGCTCGTTGAAGCGGCTGACCGAACGGCCATAGCCCAGCGACACGTCCTGCAGCTCGCACTCGCCGCCCTGATCACAGATCGGGCAGTCCAGCGGGTGGTTGATGAGCAGGAACTCCATCACCGAGCGCTGGAACTTCAGTGCCTTCTCGCTGCGGGTGGCGACCTTCATGCCATCCATCACCGGGGTGGCACAGGCCGGCGCCGGCTTCGGCGACTTTTCCACGTCCACCAGGCACATGCGGCAGTTGGCGGCGATCGGCAGCTTCTCGTGGTAGCAGAAGCGCGGAATCGAAATGCCGGCCTTGTCGGCCGCCTGGATGATCATCGAACCCTTGGGCACGACCAGCGACTTGCCATCGATTTCGATGGTCACGTGATCCGGTGGCACGTTCGGGTTTACGGGTTGCGCGCTCATGCGGCGGCTGCCTCCACCTTCTTGCCGTCAACCATCGAATGACCGTTGACGATGTAGTACTCGAATTCGTCCCAGAACTGGCGCAGGAAGCCCTGGATGGGCCATGCAGCCGCTTCACCGAACGCACAGATGGTGTGGCCTTCGATCTGGCCGGCCACCGCCTTCAGCTGGTGCAGGTCTTCCATCGTGGCCTTGCCGGCGACGATGCGCTCCAGCACGCGGTGCATCCAGCCGGTGCCTTCACGGCACGGGGTGCACTGGCCGCACGATTCCTTGTGGAAGAACTGGCTGATGCGGCAGGCGAACTTGACGCAGCAGACGCTGTCGTCCAGCACCACGATCGCACCCGAACCCAGGCCGGAGCCCAGCGCACGGATGGTGTCGTAGTCCATCGGCAGATCCTTCAGCTCGGCCGCGGTGAGCACCGGCATCGACACGCCGCCCGGGATCGCGCCCTTGAGGGTGCGGCCCGGACGCAGGCCACCGGCCATTTCCAGCAGGTCGTGGAACTTGGTGCCCAGCGGCACTTCGAAGTTGCCGCCGTTCTGCACGCAGCCGGACACCGAGAAGCACTTCGGGCCGCCATTGGCGGTCAGGCTCAGGCCCTTGAACCACTCCGGACCGTTGCGGATGATCGCCGGCACCGAACCGTAGGTTTCGGTGTTGTTGATCGTCGACGGCTTGCCGTACAGGCCGAAGTTGGCCGGGAACGGCGGCTTGTAGCGCGGCTGGCCCTTCTTGCCTTCCAGCGATTCCATCAGCGCGGTTTCTTCGCCGCAGATGTACGCACCGGCGCCCAGCGCACCGTAGATGTCGATGTCCACGCCCGAGCCCATCACGTTCTTGCCCAGCCAGCCATTCGCATAGGCGTCGGCCAGGGCCTGCTCGAAGTGCTCGAACGGCTCGTGGTGGAACTCACCGCGCAGGTAGTTGTAACCCACGGTCGAACCGGTGGCGTAGCAGGCGATCGCCATGCCTTCCACCACCGAATGCGGGTTGTAGCGCAGGATGTCGCGGTCCTTGCAGGTGCCCGGCTCGGATTCGTCCGAGTTGCAGAGGATGTACTTCTGCATGTTGCCCTTGGGCATGAAGGACCACTTCAGGCCGGTCGGGAAGCCTGCGCCACCGCGCCCGCGCAGGCCCGAGGCCTTGACCATCTCGATGACCTGCTCCGGCGGGATCTTCTCTTCGAGGATCTTGCGCAGGGCAGCATAGCCACCGGTCTTCAGGTAGCTTTCGTACGACCACGGGGTGTCGTAATGCAGGGTGGTGTAGACCACCTGGTGCGGCAGCGGCGCGGGGCCGACCGGACCCTTGGATTCGTGGTGATGTGCCATGCCCTTACTCCAGCCCGTCCAGCAGCTCGTCGACCTTTTCCAGGGTCAGACGCTCATGGTAGTGACCGTTGATGACCATCATCGGCGCGCCACCGCAGCCGGCCAGGCACTCTTCCTCGCGCTTGAGGTAGACGCGGCCGTCCGGGGTCGATTCACCGTGCTTGATGCCCAGCTTCTTCTCGCAATGGCGGACGATGTCCTCGGCGCCATTGAGCCAGCAGCTGATGTTGGTGCAGATGGCCACGTTGTTGCGGCCCACCTTCTCGGTCTCGAACATCGAGTAGAAGCTGGCGACCTCGTAGGCCCACACCGGCGGCAGGTCGAGGTACTTGGCCACGCCGGCGATCAGTTCGTCGGTCAGCCAGCCCTGGTTCTGCTCCTGGGCCGCATGCAGGCCCTGCAGCACGGCAGAGCGCTTGCGGTCCGGCGGGAACTTGGACAGCCAGTGATCGATGTGAGCGCGGGTCTTGTCGCTCAGCACCACCATCGGGTCGACGTCGCGCGCCGCCTCGAAATTACCTGTCGCCTTCATCGGCCGACCTCAGCGAAATGCATAACGTGAAATTCCAGAAACTGCGGCGCCGGCTTGCGCCGGCTGCCTGCAGCGGGCGTTGGCGTGGCGGACGGCATTACCGGTCAACCTCGCCGAACACCAGGTCGTAGGTACCGATCATCGCCACCACGTCGGCCAGCATGTGGCCGCGCACGATCGAATCGATCGAGGACAGGTGGGCGAAGCCCGGTGCGCGCAGGTGCACGCGGAACGGCTTGTTAGCGCCGTCGGAGACCAGGTAGCAGCCGAACTCGCCCTTGGGCGCTTCCACTGCCGCATAGGTCTCGCCGGCCGGCACGCAATAGCCTTCGCTGAACAGCTTGAAGTGGTGGATCAGCGCTTCCATGTCGTCCTTCATGTCCTCGCGCTTGGGCGGAGCGACCTTGAAGTTCTTGACCATGACCGGGCCGGGGTTGGCCTTCAGCCATGCCACGCACTGCTTGATGATGCGGTTGGACTCGCGCATTTCGGCAACGCGGACCAGGTAACGGTCGTAGCAGTCGCCTTCCTTGCCCAGCGGGATGTCGAAATCGACGGCATCGTACTTGGCATACGGACGCTTCTTGCGCAGGTCCCAGGCGATGCCCGAGCCGCGCAGCATCACGCCGGTCATGCCCCACTGGTGGGCCAGTTCCGGAGTGACCACGCCGATGCCGACGGTACGCTGTTTCCAGATACGGTTGTCGGTCAGCAGGGTTTCGTATTCGTCGATGCGCTTGGGGAACTCGACGGTGAAGTTCTCCAGGAAGTCCAGCAGCGAGCCCTCGCGCGAAGCATTGAGCTGCTTCAGCGCCTTGCCCTTGTGCCAGCGCGATTCCTTGTACTTCGGCATGTGGTCCGGCAGGTCGCGGTAGACACCGCCCGGACGGTAGTACGCCGCGTGCATGCGCGCGCCGGAGACCGCTTCATAGCAGTCCATCAGCTCTTCGCGCTCGCGGAAGGCGTACAGCATCACCGCCATCGCACCCAGGTCGAGCGCGTTGGAACCCAGCCACATCAGGTGGTTGAGGATGCGGGTGATTTCGTCGTACATGGTGCGGATGTACTGCGCACGCTCCGGCGCCTCGATGCCCATCAGGGTCTCGATCGCGCGCACGTAGGCGTGCTCGTTGCACATCATCGACACGTAGTCCAGGCGATCCATGTAGCCGATCGACTGGTTGAACGGCTTGGACTCGGCCAGCTTTTCGGTACCACGGTGCAGCAGACCCACATGCGGGTCGGCGCGCATGATGGTTTCGCCGTCCATTTCCAGGATCAGGCGCAGCACACCGTGCGCGGCCGGATGCTGCGGGCCGAAGTTCATGGTGTAGTTGCGGATTTCCTGCCGTGCTTCGGCCGGATTGCTCGCGAACGCTTCGCGGGCCTGGTGGAACTCGCTCACTTCACTGCCTCCTGCGCGCGCTCACCTTCTGCGGTCTGCAGACGGGCGTCGTCGCGGATCACGCGCGGCACACCGACACGCGGCTCCACCGAGGTGACCGGTTCATAGATCACGCGCTTCTTTTCTTCGTCGTAGCGGACTTCGACATTGCCGATCAGCGGGAAATCCTTGCGGAACGGATGGCCGACGAAACCGTAGTCGGTCAGGATCCGGCGCAGGTCCGGGTGGCCTTCGAAGATCACGCCGTACAGGTCGAACGCTTCGCGCTCGAACCAGTTCAGGCCCGGCCAGATGCCGGTCAGCGAGGACACTACCGGCAACGCTTCGTCAGGGGCGAAGCAGCGCAGGTGCATCATCAGGTTGTGCTGGTACGAACGCAGCTGGGCGACCACGGCAAAGCGCTGGGTCGGCATGTGCTGCGGGCGGGCACCGTCGGCACCGTTTTCCTCGGTGGGGAACTCGCCCCACGCGAAGCGGCCCTGGGCCTTGCCTTCGACGCCACGGCTGAAGCCCTGCGAGGACACGTCGGCGGTGTCCCATTCGTCGGAGCCATAACCGAGGTAGTCGACGCCGCAGAGATCCACGGCCTGCTCGAAACCAAACTCGTCACGCAGCGCCAGGGCGGTGGCGTGCCACTCGGCGGCAGGCACTTCCAGCGTCACTTCGCCGCGGGGTTCGACCACGATGACCTTCGCACCTGCGAAACGTGCGGAGAGTCGGTCGATGAAGGATGCTTGCTCTGCCATGGGGGCTTGGCGCGCTCTTGTCAGGTGAAGGGGTCAGCGGGCGATGGTCTGTGTACGCCAGATCTTCTTCTGCAGCTGCAGGATCCCGTACACCAGCGCCTCGGCGGTCGGCGGGCAGCCCGGGACGTAGACGTCCACCGGCACCACGCGATCACAGCCGCGCACCACAGAATAGGAGTAGTGGTAATAGCCACCGCCGTTGGCGCAGCTACCCATCGAGATGACCCACTTCGGGTCCGGCATCTGGTCGTAGACCTTGCGCAGCGCCGGGGCCATCTTGTTGACCAGGGTACCGGCCACGATCATCACGTCGGACTGACGCGGCGACGGACGGAACACCACGCCGTAGCGGTCAAGGTCCAGGCGCGCGGCGCCGGCGTGCATCATCTCGACCGCGCAGCAGGCCAGGCCGAAGGTCATCGGCCACATCGAGCCGGTGCGCGCCCAGTTCAGCAGTGCGTCGACGCTGGTGGTGACGAAGCCCTTTTCCAGCAGCGGGTTGTCGCCTTCCGGCCGCAGGATGTCATCAACCCGGCCTTCCGGCGACGGGTTGTTCATGAGGCCATCGAGAGTCTGAATCACTCCCATTCCAGCGCTCCCTTCTTCCAGACGTAAATGAAACCGAGGAACAGCATGCCGACGAACAGGCCCATGGTGATGAGCGAACGGGCACCCAGCTCCATGAAGACCTGGGTCCACGGCACGATGAAGATGATTTCCAGGTCGAAGACGATGAACTGGATCGCGATCAGGTAGTAGCGCACGTCGAACTTCATGCGCGCGTCTTCGAAGGCCTCGAAGCCGCACTCGTACGGCGACAGCTTTTCCAGATCGGGGCGGCGGGGACCGAGGAATCGACCAACCAGCATCAGCGTAATGCCGATACCGGTGGCAACGATCAGAAACAGCAGAGACGGCAAATATTCGGCCAGCACAGCGATTCTCTCTTGCCTCTGCCGCTGCGCCTGCAGGCGCTTTGGCATGGGGGAGTGGACGGGAATCTGCCTGGCGCCTTGCGCGCCAGACGAACCCGCTTTACTTACAAATGGTGCCCAAGAGGGGACTCGAACCCCTACGACTTGCGTCGCTACCACCTCAAGGTAGTGCGTCTACCAATTCCGCCACCTGGGCAAACGATCACATCAGACTATCTTCCCGATGCGCCGCGTATTGTAACCGGCTTCAGCGTTTCTGGGAGCCTTCCGAAGGCTTTTCTTCACCAGAAACCGAAGATTCCGCCTGAGCCGGCACATTCGCAGCCGGAACCGGGGCGGCCGGGACCGCATCGGCCTTCGGAACGGCCGGCAGCTCGCCCGCCGGAGCCGCCGGAGCGACTGCCGCCGGGGCGGACATCAGACCCAGATCCTGGTCGGCCGCCGGGCGGCTGCCATGACCGGCATACCAGGCCATGAAGAGACTGATGCCGAAGAACACGACGGCCAGCCACTTGGTCGACTTGGACAGGAAATTCGAGGCGCCGCGCGCACCGAACACCGTACCCGAGGCACCGGCACCAAAGCCCGAACCCGCCGCCGCACCCGAACCACGCTGCATCAGGATCAGCGCGATCATGGCCACAGCGACCAGCACGTAGACGACATTGAGGATCAACATCAGCATTGGAAACCGCCCTCGGACAATACTTCTAGGATTAGTTCGCGGCCGCCGCCCTTGCGATGGCCAGGAAGTCCGCGGCCACCAGGGAGGCGCCGCCGACCAGCCCACCATCGACATCCGGCTGCGCGAACAGTTCCCCGGCATTGTCGGGCTTCACGCTACCGCCGTAAACAATGGGCAGTGAATCAGCGATTCTAGCATCGATACGCGCGACTTCGCCACGGATGAACGCGTGCACCTGCTGCGCCTGCTCCTTGGTCGCGGTACGGCCGGTACCGATGGCCCAGACCGGCTCGTAGGCGACCACGGCCTTGGCGAAGCCGGCTGCGCCGACCAGTTCCAGCACCGGCGCCAGCTGGCTGGCGATGACCGCTTCGGTCTGCCCGGCCTCGCGCTGTTCCAGGGTCTCGCCCACGCACAGCACCGGCACCAGGCCGGCGTGCTGGGCGGCGGCGAACTTGCGCGCGACCAGCTCGCTGCTCTCATGGTGGTACTGGCGGCGCTCGGAATGGCCGACCAGGCCATAGCGGGCGCCGACCTCGACCAGCATGGCCGCGCAGACCTCGCCGGTGTAGGCGCCCTTCTCGTTGCTGCTCACGTCCTGCGCGCCAAAGGCCAGGCCGGTATCACCAAAGTCCTCGACCAGCTCGCCCAGGTACGGCAACGGCGGCAGGATCACCACGTCCACCCCCTCCAGCGGCAGCCCGGCGGCGACCTGCCCCAGCAGTTCATTGGCGAATTGACGGCTGCCATGCAGCTTCCAGTTTCCGGCGACGATCTTGCGGCGCATGAGCGGGTGGCTCCTGTGTGAAGTCAGCCGGTCATGATACCCGCTACGGCAAAAATCCGTTTCCGTGTAAGCGGTTACATGGATTTTCAGCGAACGGCGCAGCCCCTCGTGGCGGGGGTGGGGTTGGTCGCGGATCGCCCGGTTGGATTGGTGAGCTTGGCCGGGCGGGTGGGGATGC